>JBBUEO010000042.1:3362-7856 GCA_038056915.1 Patescibacteria group bacterium | reverse complement strand
TGGGCGTCGTTGCGAAAATCGTCAATTAGCCACTTATTATTGACTTTTTCCAAAGTGAAAGCCCAGCCCAAAGACATTACCCCAGATTTTTCAGTAAGGACGAAGGCGGATAATTTAATTGTCATTAAAAAAGATGCTAATAATTATTTACTGATATTTTTTCAAATTTTCCGCGTGTTCTTCAGCAGTCGTCGAATAAACCGCCCGGCCGTCGGAAGTGTGGAAAAAAAAGAGAAAACCATTTTTTTCCGGGCTCAAAACCGCTTCGATTGATTTTAGCCCCGGATTGCAAATCGGCCCGGGCGGCAATCCCTCGTAAAGATAGGTATTATAAGTAGACGAATTAGTTTTATAATCCGATTGTTTAATCGGATCCCAAGAGCCTTTAGCGTATTGGATGGTCGGATCTGCCTCAAGTTTCATGCCTTTTTCCAAACGATTTAAATAAACCCCGGCAATTTTTGCCCGATCTTCATCAAATTTTGCCTCCCGTTCAACAATTGAGGCTAAAATTAAATTTTCGCGGGATAAATTTAGGCCAGCGGTTCTTTTGGCAAAATTATCTTTAAAAATTTTTAACACTGCTTCTGGCTTTGAATCGGGTAAAAATCGATAGGTGTCTGGAAAAAGATAACCCTCTTCAGCCGATGCGATACTTACTAACTGGCCGGCAGAAATGATTCCCTTTTCAGCCAACTGCTCATCTATTTGAGTCAGTCGCCAGCCTTCGGGAATCGTCACCTGATATTCAGAAACATCGCCGGCGGCTAAAATTTCCAATATTTCTTTAATACTCTGTGACGGCGAAAGCCAATAAATGCCAACTTGGATTAATTCGGCTCTTAATTTAGCGTAATATTCAAAAACGAAAGCTGAAGTTATAAGATTTTCTTTTTTAAGATTTTGAGCAATTTCTTTCGTGCTTTGACCTTGTTCAATAATAATTGATTTTTTCTCGCCTTCACCTTTTTGATTAATAATCCTCAAAAAATAGATCTCGAAACCAACACCAACGGTAACAATAATTATTAAGACTATTAATAAGATTTTTTTTACCATCATTTTTGACTTAAGTATTGCTCTAAAATTAATTTCGCTGAAAGTTTGTCAATTTCTTCTTTGTACTTTTGAAAAGTGTAATTAAGACGCGAACGAGCAAGAATTCTTTCCGCTTCTTTGGAAGTTAAGGTTTCATCAACATAGGAAATCGGCAAATTTAGATTTTTGGTGATTTCTAAAGCAAATTTGTGAATTTTTTGCGCCTGAAAAGTCTGTCTGTTTTTGGGGATGCCGATAACAATTTCAGCAATATTTTCTCTTCGACAAATTTGGCTAATTTCACTCAAAGTCGAGGAGAGGCTGATATTATTGATAACAGCTGATGAGCTTATAATTTTCTCCGAAGATATGGCTACCCCGATTCTTTTTTGACCGATATCAAGCCCAAGAACTTTTTTCATGGCGCCTCTCCAGTTTGGGGAGAGGAGGTAGCAACAGGAGTTGGCGATGTCTCTAGCAAAGGATTTTCATTTTTTTCGATGTATTCTAATTTAATTTGGAGAAATTTTGAGTATAAAGAAATCCGCTTGAACCACCAGCTGGGATAATATTTTATTTCAAAACCGTTTGTGCCATTGAGATTTTGAAAATAGTCTTCGGCATTTTTTCGGTTTTTCCCCTTGATATCTCGACTGATTTTTTCGATATCCAGCCGAGAAGACATTTTCGCCCGGGTGATAACTTCTAAATTCATCAATCTCTCGTCATATTTAGTCTCTTTAAGACGGGGGCTAATTTCGTCATCAGGACCCAAAGTAAGCATTTTATCATATGGGATTTGTTTTTCTAAAAATTCGAAAACAAACTGCCGAAAATTGTTTTCTTTAAAAACGATCATTCGTAACCGCTGGGTGACCTTAAGACTAAATTCACTGGCCTCGGTCTCTACCTCAACAGATGATTTTACCTCTTGGGTTTGATTTTCTTCTGCCTTATCTAAAATTTTCCAACCTTCGGTTTGTGAGGTTAAATCTCCCTCTAATTCTTGGGAAATTTCTTTAATTAACTTTTCTTTTCCACCATTAAAATCGCTTTCTGAAACAACGGAAACTTCTTTAGAAAAGCCGCCGGTTAAATCTTTATCCCGCTGGCCATAAATTTTCTCTTGTTCCGCCGAAGAAAGCCCAACAATAGTAAAACGGCCGGCGGAAACATTAAATTCTTCCCCGGGATTTTCGGCTTCGATTCCCACTGATGCAGTCCCGGGAACAATATTGCCGCCTTTAATTGAAGTTCCCGGGATTGTCACCACGCTCTTGCTTAAAAATGTTTTTGATGATGAAGAAAATTTTGTTCCTACCCCTAAATTTTGAGGATTTGAATCCCAATAATTAAATAATGATAAAGTACCGCTGGCTTTACCGCCCAAATTTTTGCGACCAGTGGCGGGGAATTTTTCTTCCTTTTCTTTGGTAATTTCAATAAATTTGCCGATAAATTCGCTGGTATTCTCTATATTGGTAGTGGGATTTTCTTGACCTAATACTTTTAAATCAAAAGTTTTTTGGAAATTTTGAGCCTCAACTTTTATAATAACTTCATTTTTCGGCAAAATTAAAAATAAACCGATCAAAATTAACCCGCTAATAATTGCTAAAGAAATCCAAACGATTTTTTTTAGTTTAAGTAAATTAGCTAAAGGACTAATTTTAAGCTCCGGCCAGGGTGTTTTAAGTCTCGGCTGATTTTGAGTTTTAAATTGAGGCGGTCTTTCTTCTTGAAAATGATGAACTTGCAGTCCTTTTGGTCGAATTTCGCTTGGTTTCTCCTTTTGGCTTAAATCAATTTCAATGATTTCCTGACTCTTGGGTTCTTCTACCGAGGGCTGGAAAACCGGCCGCGGGCTTTTTATTGATTCTAAAACCGGCAAACCAACTTGGGCGGCTAAATTTCGGCCAATTTTATCAGCAGTAATAATAGCGATTTCTTTTCCGGCACGGGTTGCTTCTTTAGCAATTAGTTTTAAATTAACCACGCTCTGCAAGATGGTCGCTTCCCGGGGCACAACTAAACTTAACCGGCTTTCTTTGGCCTGTTTGATTTTATCAATCACGGAGGTAATCTCTTCATCAGATTCAAGATAAAAAATCTCGTCTTTCATTTTATTCTCTTAATCCTTTGACAATTCGATTTAAGATATTATCGGTGATTTTTTCCTCCCCAACCAAATCAATGGCTAAATTGGCTAAACTCATAGGAGTAATATCCCAAGGTTGATTAAGCTCTTTAGTCTCGTCAATAATATTTTCCACATCCGAGGGTTTTATAAAATGGACGCTTGGCCTTCTGGCGAATGGTAAATTAGGCGACCAGTCGGCTTTTTTTAAAATTTCTTCAATATCCGGTAAAAGGGCTCCGCCGCCACAGATTAAAATTCTTGAAGGCAGCAATTCTAAGGCAGAAAATTCTTCCAAAGTTAATTCTACACCCGATAACCAAACCTGGCAATCAGCCCCGAGAGCATTTTTGACAAATTTAAAATCATCTCCCGAAAGCTCCCCTTTTGAGTATTTGATCTTTAACTCTTCAGCCTCTTCAAAAGACGACCCAAAAACTTGGGCGATCCGTTTGGTAAAAGATCGTCCTCCCAAAGCAAACATTTTTGTCCCTTCAACCCCGCCATTTCTTACCACGGCAATGTCAGAGGTGCCGCCGCCGATGTCAATAAAAATCGCCGAAAATTCTGAGGACTCTTTCGGTCCGACAGACCGCGCTAAAGCATAAGGGTCAGCCACCACTGAAAGTAAATCCAAATCCAATTCTATAGCGATCGTCTGCAATGCCCCTAAATGGACAATCGGGGCAAAAGCATTAAAAACTCCCACTTGGAGTTCTCGACCTTGAAAACCTAAGGGATTAGTAACTTTATAGCCGTCAATTTTGACATCAACAATCGCGGCATTAACAAGTTTGACATCAACTTCCGAGTGTCCAGTTTCCCAGGCCAAGATTTGCCGGGCGCGGTCAAACGACCGCCGTTGAATTGAGGAAATAATATTTTTAAGTTCTTCTAAACTAATGCCGGCCTTGGGATTTGGACGGGTGTATTTAATGGTGGTGGTGTTACCCTTTACCAGCTCGCCGGCGATTCCCATAATCACTTGTTCGGGCATAATTTGGGCTTGAGTTGCTGCCCGTTCAATTGCTTTGCGGCAATTTTTGACTACTCCCGAGATATCGGTGACGGCTCCTCCCTGCATATCGGAAAGTTTTTGTCTTTGCCGGCCGTAGCCGACAACGACGGCCTTATCTTCTTCGACTTTAAAAATCAGACATTTGGCGAATTCAGTACCAATATCTAAGGCCAAACAATAGCGGTTTTCGATTTTTTTCGTTTGCAAAAAGTCAAAGATGCCCAAAACCCACTCCTTGATCAATTAAATTTTCAAATATCCAAAAATGGGGCAAAACGTCCTTTTTTTTAGTATAACATAA
>JBBUEO010000042.1:1830-3262 GCA_038056915.1 Patescibacteria group bacterium | reverse complement strand
GAGGATTCTTCTTTGATAATTTTGAATTTACCAATTTCGCCGGTTTTTTGAACATGGGGCCCGCCGCAGAGTTCGTGGGAAAAAGCTTGTCCCGAGCTTGTCGAGGGATCACCTATACTATATAAAGTTAATTTATCGTATTTGGTATATTTTTCGACAAATTGAGCTTCAGCGCCGAGTTTTTTTGCCTCTTCCAAAGTAACTTCTTTTTTTTCAACCGGCAGATTTTCGGTAATTTTTTGATTAACAATTTCTTCGACTTTTTTAATTTCATCATCGGCTAAAGGTTTTGGATAAGAAAAATCAAAACGAATCCGCTCGGGATTAATATTTGAGCCCCGTTGATGAACCTCCGGACCCAAGACGATTTGAAGAGCTTTCAATAATAAATGCGTCGCCGTATGCATCCGGGTAGTAATTTCCGACTCCCCCACCAGCCCGCCTTTAAAACCAGAAACACCAGCCCGTGAGATTTCGCGATGTCTATCAAATTGTTCTTGATATTCATCTAAAGCATTTGGCGTAATCTTTACCTTATTTACTTCAGCAATAATAGTACTAATTTCTGGCGGTGTCGCGAATGACTGATGCAAATTAAATAAATCTTTACCAGTAATATAGGACTTGCTTTTTATTTGTTTTTCACTCAAATTTAACACAGAAAAAAATTGACCTGATTCTTTTATTAATTCAGGAATTATATTATTTTTCTCAAAATTTATTTCCGGATAAACTTCAAAAATTTTCTCGGTCAACGGAATGATTAAATCTTGATTAAGGGAACATTTCATTTTATAAAATTGGGTTATTCCTTTTCGAATTAATCTTCGCACCGTGTATCCCCGATCTTTATTTGATGGTACAATGCGGTCTTCGATTGCAAAAACCACTGCTTTAATATGATCGGCAATAATTCGAAATTCTTTGGGAAAATCCTGATATTTTTGGCCAGAAATCTCTTCAATTTTTTTAATTAGCGGCTCAAAAACATCTGTCTGATAAACATCTTTTAGCCCATTTAAAACTACCAGCATCCGCTCTAGACCCATACCGGTATCGACGCCCTTTGTTTTTAATGGCTCATATTTGCCATCTTCGTAGTAATATTCATTAAAAACTAATGTCCAAATCTCAACATCATCTACATAAATTTCGATTGATCTTCCGCATGGTCCTTCATTACCCACCGGTCCCCAGAAATTATCAGCACGACCACCTTCTTGATATTTAAGCCCTATTTCTTCTAGAGCTTCAGCTGATTCATCATCTCGTAACGCATCTTTATCACCGCTAAATATCGTAAAACTGATACGCTGGGATTTAATCCCGAGTTCACTGGTCAAAAATTCCCAGGCGTACTTTATTGCCTCTTTTTTTCCATATCCGCCAAAGCTAAAATTTCCCAGCATTTCAAAAAAAGTCAGGTGAGTAT
>JBBUEO010000042.1:0-1730 GCA_038056915.1 Patescibacteria group bacterium | reverse complement strand
GAGAAACCAATTGCCACCGGATTTCGTTTTTCCGAAGAAACTTCTGAATACCAAGCATCGTGGATTTTATCATAAGCGTTTTCGGCACCTCTTACTTTCTGGACAAAAAAGGTTGTCTCATACGGCAAAGCCGCGCCAGTATCTTTATAACGGTCAACTCGCGGCACGCCGGCATTGTAAGCCGCTAAAGCCAAATTCAAATCGCCATTATATTTATCAATGAGACCTTTAAGATACCATGTTCCGTATTTAATCGAGGTCTCCGGATCATGCAGGCTGCCCATCGGCTCACCGATTTCTTGAGCAATCGATTGGCCGGTGGCTGGCATAACCTGCATTAAACCCATCGCCCCGGCGCCGGAGGTTGAATTGGCATTAAAACGGCTTTCAGTATAAATCACTGCCGCCACCAGATTGGGACGTAAACCCCGCTCGTCGGAATATTTCTTAATCGAATCCCGATAATCTAAAGGATATAAAAGTTCCCCCCAAACCTGAGGAAAGAAAAAATAAAAAACTAACAAGAGTCCTACTGTCACCGAAGCAACAATAATAAATGTTACGATTCTTCTCATAAATCTATTTTAGCAATTTTCTCTTTAATAGTCCAGAAATTATTAATATTTGTCAGATTTCTTCAACTTCCTTTTTACCTTTGGCTAATTCCTGAATTTGCTCTTTGTCGCGGGAAAGCAAGAGTGCCTCAAATTCGCCAATGTGGGTTTTCTCCTCGCGAGCGATTTCTAAGAGGACCTTTTTGATTTTTACGCTTGCGGTCATCTCCGCCATTTGTTCGTATAAATTAACCGCATCAAGCTCAGCGATCATGCCAACCCTTAAAATCTCATTGTCCAAATCTTCCTTTTTGACTTTACCCAAGTTCAAAGGAATTTGCGACATCATTTTGGCTCCTTTGTTAATTTAATTTTATTACTATCAACTTTTCTTACGACTATATTTTGCCAACTAATTTAATTCCCGGTTTGATGGTTTTTTTACCCGGCTGCCAGCTAGCTGGACTTACCTCGCCTTGGTGGTCATGAACATATTTTGCTGATTCAAATTTTCGATAGACTTCATTAATATTTCTACCAATATCATTATCATGAATATCCATCGCCTTAACCAGTCCCGAAGGATCAATAATAAAAGTCGCTCTTTGACAAACGCCTTCTTCTTCGATATAAACCCCAAATGCCCGCGAAAACTCGCCGGTTTGATCAGCCGCCATCGGGTATTCGATTTGGCTGATTGAGGGAGAACGATCGTGCCAGGCTTTATGGGAATAAACCGAATCGGTACTAATGCTTAAGACTTCGGCGCCATTTTTTTGAAAATCTTTATAGAGCTCAGCGGTTTCCCTTAATTCCGTCGGGCAAACAAAGGTAAAATCGCCCGGATAGAAAATAATAATCAGCCATTTATTTTTGTATTGAGAAAGCTTGATTTTTTTGAAACTATTTTTGTGAAATACCGCTAATTCAAAATCGGGTACTTTTTGATTAATTTTGAGCATCATTGTTCCTTTCTAAGATAATTATTTTAGACCTTTCTTTCTCAATGGTAATATTAACAAGTCTTTTTGGCAATGTCCAGAGCAAAAGAAAAGCAAGAGCCGCCCCAACGATTGCCGGGGCGGCTGTGATGATAGGGATGATGGATTCTCATTGGGGACGATCGAACCGCGGCGAGTCTATGCTTGGCCGAGTCCAGGAGACAAGACGGCCGAG
>JBBUEO010000041.1:0-18104 GCA_038056915.1 Patescibacteria group bacterium | reverse complement strand
CAGCGTGGTCAAAATTCGCACCAGCGTAGTCTTGCCAGCGCCATTGGGTCCCAAAAAACCAAATATCTCCCCTTTTTCAACATTCAAAAAAATATCGTCAACCGCCCGGATTTTGTCAAAATATTTTTTTAAGTTTTGGATCTCTAAAATATTCATCGTTTTATCAATTATAGCTAAATTAAGAATAGATAATCAAATGGCTCACACCTTTGAGCCATTCAAACAGATATATTTAATCTCCCTGAACCCACCGCGTAGGTGGTCTTTGGGTTGGGAAAATGAATAATTTTAGGATTACTGTATTAAAATATAAGACTATTTTGCCTTGCCAATTTCGCAAAAATATAGATCAGTTAATTGGTAATCGGAAGCAACAGGACATTCTCCGCAAAGACATCCTTGACGCTCGATTTTGCACTTTGAATTTCCGCGAGCACAATAGAGTTTTTCTTGCCTCATACAATCGTTTTGGTGGGTCGGGCAATTTGGACAAATGCATCGGCTAACATTATTCTCGTTATCATCAACTCTCATTTTATCCTTTCTTTTGTTTAATTTTGTAAATCGTCCCTCCCTGCAAAGTTTGGGAATCAAAATCTTCACCATATAAATCACTAAAATATAGTCCATCCGGTCCAAAAGCCAATCCACAGCAACTCGATAAACCTTCGCCGACATATTTTACGAAATCATCACAGGATTTAACTGCCGAACTATCACCATTGAGTTCGATTTTGACAATTCTTTTACCTTTGATGGCGCGTCCTTTAGCAAATGAACCTCCGAATAAAGCGATAAAAAGATTATCTTTATATTCATTATCAAATTGGTCTTGTTGCATAAAATCCAAGGCAGTTATCCCCTGGGTGTAATGCCACCAAAATAAAGAATTTTGCCGCATTGTTTTTGGCCAACCATAGTTTTTGCCTTGTTCGACCTTTGCAATACGGTCATCAATAGTCGGACCGTTATCGGAAATATATAAAGATTGATCGCTTTTTCGCCAGCAAGCGCCAAAAGGATTACGAAAGCCCTTAGCAAATGTTTCTACATTCGAACCATCTAAATTCATTTGTAAAATTTTACCGCGTAAATCGTTATCATCTTGGGCTATATTTGGATTAATCATCCCATCGCCAAGATTGATGTACAATTTTTGATCAAAGCCGATACTTAAAGCCTGGATTTGATGGGCGCCGAGAATTGATGGAATATTATCAATAATGGTTATAAGATTTTCCATCTTCAAACCATCTTTGCTTTTAGTCCTGACAACTTTAGCTTTTGGCTTTCCATGATCGATATAGACCATTGATAAAAATAAATCTCCAGTCTCTGGTTCAACACAAATTCCTGTCAAGCCGCTTTCGCCAGAGCCTGGGATTTTGAAATCTGGCTTATAATTTAATAAGTCCTTAGCATAAACGCTGATTGTGCCATCATAAGTGATAACTTTTACCTGACCATAGAGCTCGCTTATATATAAAAAAGGCGTTTTGGGATTTTTATTTTCGTTTTTTACAAAAGCTAAATTAACCGGTAGCGTTAAACCAGCTACCACTTTTTCGATCTCAAACCCCGGAAATACCCACCAATTATTTTGGGACGTTGCCATTTGATACTCTACAATATTTTCAATTTATCAGCGAGGCCAATAAATACTTAAACCATACCAAGCGTGGAAAAATAGAATGATTAAGATAGTAATTGGAATAATACGCCTGTGCCAAAGTGCATGATTTAATTTAATAATCTGTTTACCGACTGCCATCTGGAGCAAAATTAATAAAGCCAGTAATATTCCTAGCCAAACAAAAATTGGCAGACCCAAAATGTAAAAGATTGGAAGCATTTAACCTCCGTTTATTACCTAACTATAAACTGCCCTGTCATATTGGGGTGAATTGAACAATGGTACGAATATGTCCCAACGTCTGTGGTAGTAAATTCAAATTTTCCACCCTTAGAAATGGTGCCAGAATTAAACTTGTTGTCATCGCTAATGACTGTATGATCAACCGAATCTTCATTAATCCAAGTAACTTTCGTTCCTTTAGTTACATCTAAATTTGCTGGACTAAAACCGAAATTTTTAATCGTCACAGTATTTTGTCCGATAGCTTGAGACTCTGTCTGTGTTGGAGTTGTAGTTCCATAGTCCCCTTTGTTTATATATTTGACATAAACAAAAATAAGCAGACCGAGAATGACAATTACACCAATAACTATATAAATATTTTTCATTTTCCCTCAATCAATTTTTTTATCGACCAGACTTACACAAATTTATTATACATCATTTTGGAATCCTATAGGTGATTCGAACGAACTATCTCTTAGGTTACAGCAGAGACCACTGCGTAGGTGAGATTTGGGTTGATTATTCCAAAACCGCGTAGTAAATTCCTTTTTCGTGTTGACCATAAAATAAATACCATTTGCCTTGGATTTTTCCTAATGTCGGATCGCCAGGCGGATTCGGGGGATATAGTCCTTGGCTTGAGGGATTATTTGAGAAATCGAATACTGGTTCCTGGCTAAAATTACTTTTTTCAAAATTAATATGGTAAATCCCTTTGTAAGACCAAAAATAGAGTCTGGCTTGAACTTGCCCCGAGCTTGTCGAGGAGGGGTCCCATTTGACTAATTCCGCGCCGTCTATAAGACCATTGAATGTGCTGTTTCGGCTGTCTAAAGCCAAACCTTTTTTCTCCCACGAGATTCCATCTTGAGAAGTTGCGTAATATAGAATTTGGGTGGAGTCATTAGGTACTTCTTGAGAATATCTAACTTTTAGCATCACTCGATAGACCATTAAAAAACTCTTGTCTTCAAGCTGAATGATGGTCTGGGCGCCGACATTTTCGATATTTGTAAGATTTTCTTCAATTGCTTCAATTCTTATGCCTGATTCATCATCCCAAGATAAACCATCTTCTGAAAGAGCGCTTTTAATTACCCCTGCGTTTTGGAAATAGAGACGAAATCCGCCATCTTCTAATTTGATGACGCTTGGGAAAGTAGCAAATTCTTTCCGTACTCCCTCTTCTTTAGTCCAATTAATACCATCGGTTGAGATTGATGAATAAAGTTCGAGTTTATTTCCCGCAACCTCTGGTTCAACCGAATAATACAATCGAAAGCGGTCATCACCAAGGTCGACTAAATCGGCATCGGCGAATTTTCCAGCGATGGCCACCCCTTTGTCCTGCCAGACTTCTTTATTTTGCGTGTTTTGAGAAGACTGTTCAATTGGATTTTGACGGTAAAATTTATTATAGAGAAAATATCCCCCTGCACCCAAAATTAAAACAAGCAATATAATAATTAGAATATTTTTATTGATCACTCCTCCTTTTTGCTTGAGTTTATTTTTTAAAAATTTTCGGACCGAACCAATAAATAATGAATCCGATCACCAATAAAGGAATAAAGAAAAACCAAAAATTTATGTCAGTTTTTTGCGACAGCCAGCCAGAAAACCAGGCAAAAGCGGGGATAATAATTAAAAGTATAAAATATGACATCTTTTTTTATAGAGCCCACCGCGTAGGTGGTCTTTGGGTCGGAAAATGTTTTGGGGTGGCTGAGGCGATTCGAACGCCCGATCTCTTGGGCCACATCCAAGTGCTTTAAACCACTAAGCTACAGCCACCACGCTTAAATTTTACAATTTTATTTCTATTTTTCCAACTTTACACGCCCTCGAAGGGATTCGTCCATCCAATCCGCCCATTGGAGGATTAGGAGAATCCGCTATAGCTTTCAGCGTAGGCGGAAACCCACAACCTCTCTGTCTCCCGCAAAAATTTTGCGCCCCTTAAGGGATTCTTCCATCCAATCGCCTTACTGTAAAACCTATTACATAGTGTATTTACAGTGCGACGATTAGGAGGATCCGCCGTAGCCTTCGGCGTAGGCGGAAACCCCCGACCTCCACATCTCCCGCAAAATTTTGCGCCCCTTAAGGGATTCGAACCCCTGACCTCCACGTCCGAAGCGTGGCGCTCTAATCCGCTGAGCTAAAGGGGCAAAATTTGCGTGGGCGCTCTACCTGTCCCGCATACAGTGCACGGCGTGACAGAATGCAATTCTGTAAGCCGGTAAGCTGTTATGCTGGGATCCGTTGAGCTACAGGGGCAAAGCGGGTAACGGGAATCGAACCCGTATATCAAGTTTGGAAAACTTGCGCACTGCCATTGTGCTATACCCGCATAAATCGGGGACCTGGGATTCGAACCCAGAATCTCGTGCTCCCAAAGCACGCACCTTAACCATTAGGCCAGTCCCCGCTATCTATTAATATTATACATTTTACCTGAAAAATTAGCAAAAATCAACCCAAAGATTAATTAACATTAAAGATTAACACCCCCGGGGTGATAAATTCGAATGGATATTTTTTGAGCCAGTCGTAGCCGCCCATCTGCAAATAAGTGGCTGATATAATTATCTGCCCTTTGATTTCTCTATCCTCCGGAGCAAGGGGCAAAAAATTAATTCCCTCATATTTTAAAGCGCTGTCGCCATCCCAAGGATAAACTATATATGGTTGTTTGAGTTGGTGATCATCAATATATTCCTTAATTCGATAAATGTCCTGCCCCCAATCTAAATTCGAATCATTCAAAATATTGTAATAGTTTGACTTGCCGCCGGCAAACTCATTAAAATAGGCTAAATAATTTGGGTAGGATGAAAAAGCGGAATATAAATACCATAATATCAAAAGCATAAATCCTAAAGCCGGTATTAGCTTAAATTTTACGGCATTAATAATTCTAATTTCTCTGAATTGAACTAAATTGGCAGTTTTGGAGGCAAAAATTATCCAAAAGGGAAAAATCGGCAAAATATGACGAATGCCTAAATCAGCTTTAGAAAACATACTAATACTTAAATAAATTAACGGCGGTGCAAGCAGCAAAAATTCGTCAAAATTATTTTTAGAACGAATTTTTCTAAAATATAAAATCGCCAATACAAGTAAAATAAATAAGGGAATTGGGGTCTTAAACAAAATTGCCGCGGGAAAATAATACCACCAGCCGACATTAGAAGCCTGACCTAAAAGAAAACTCCCGTGACCGGCTAAAGCGTGACGACCGACTAAAAACAGGCCTTTATAATATTCAGCCGGAAATAACAACCCTCTTACTTTAACAATAAAATTGTCAATTCCTTCCGAAAAATCTAAATTTGTCCAAAGATTAAGATTATCCGAAATTTTTGCCGGCGGTAAAGACGGGATATTAGTCGAAAAACCATAGCTTGCCCAGATAACTATCCAAGAAATAATTATTGCCCCCAAAAAACCTAAAAGATAAAGCCACCATTTTTTATTGCCTTTACGAAATACGAAAAATTTCCCTAAAGCCAATATTATCAAAATTGGCAATAAGATAATGCCGGTAAATTTTGAAGCTAAAGCCAAACCTAAAAATAAACCAAAAAATAAAAAATGCCGCCATTTGGGAGATTTTAAAAATTCTCCCCAAAAATAAATTGTCAAAACCGCAAATAAAGTCAGGCCTAAATCAGTATTAATTAATCTCCCATGAGCTAAAACTGTCGGTAAAAATAAAATTAAAAAAGCCGCTAAAATCCCGGGGCCAGTCCCATAAAGTTTTTTCGCCCAAAAATAACCGGCTAAACCCAAAAGCAAAGTCAAAAATATCATCGGTAATCGGCCCCAATAGAGCAAGCTTTTTGGGTTGTTTCCGATCTTATAGAAAAATTCTTCCCCCAAAAATCTGGCTTCTTTCCAGGAATCGTAATAGAAATTGGCGGCTCTTTCCCACAAATTCCCTTGGGGAATTTGAAGGTTCTGATAAAAAAACAGGGGTAAAGCGGCGATTTCCTTAATAAGTGGCGGGTGCTCCGGATCCAAGCGAAAATCTTTTTTTTGAAGATAAGTAATCCCGGAATATAAATGAATCGCTTCATCGGTAGTTTGAGAATCGCTTTTAGCCGAAAAAATCATCAAGCTAAAAGAAAAAAGAAAAATCCCGATTAAGATTAAATTGGTGGACTTAAATAACCTTTGCATATTTTAGGCCGTTTGAGAGATAACTTTCTTTTGCGTCACCCGAAAGGTCATATATTTGCCAAACATCAAGCGCGTCTGGGCGTCAATCGCCGGAATGGAACTGAAAAATATTGCCGTAATTGGAATTAAAATCCATTGGCTGATCATTTCCAAATATTTTCGTTTTCGAAACCCCTGCGGTCGGGGAGGCAACAATAAAGTAGAGATTATCATTGAAGTCACTAGTCCCAACCAGGTAAAACCCAAAAGACCTCGAATAATAATTGGCAGATTTTGAGCTAAAACCGTTTCCCGAAAACCGGGTCCAAAAACAATCGGCAACCAACCGATAACTGCCAGATAGATTGAGGCGGTGGCAATTGAATAATTAGCCTCGAACAAACGATATATTTTTACTAAACGATCTAAAAGGGCAATTTGTTTTTTCTCTAAGGATTGCGTTACCACATAAGGAAAATGTTCCACTCCGTAAAACCAGCGTCTTTTTTGGAGATATTGATTTTTTAAAGTTTGCCAAAAATTTTCCGCCAAAACCGCATCCATATAAACTGGAATAAAAATCGGCACCACCTCGTGGTCACCGTTAAATTTAAAATAGGCCCGCCAAAATTGACGAGAGTCCTCGTTGACTACAGTGGTATCCCAAAAATCCATTTCGACTAAGGTTTTGAGACTCATGGCATGGGTGGAAAAATTAATCAGCCGCCAAGGCCGGGTGGCTTCAATCAACTGCCAAAAAGAATTGCCAAAAGCGATAATTCTCGAAAAAGGCGGCGCCTGCCAAATGTTGTTGGAATACAAGGGAATCGGCTGAAAACTTCGATGAATTCGATTGGGATTAGTGGCATAGTGGTAAGTCAAAGAGCTTAGATATTTGGGATGAAGGCGGCTGTCGGCATCACAGGTGGTAACAATCACATTCTCTAAGGGAATTTTTTGAAAAGTAATATATTTTTGTAAAATTTTGCCTGCCCAGCGAACATTGGCACCCTTAGCTTTGACTTCACCGGGAATATCCGAATGAACGGTGACTAAAAATTTGAAAAATTTCTTGCCAAAAGCTTTTGTTAAAATTTGGGCGTTTTTTTGAGCCCGAAGATAATCTCGTCTTTCGGTGGCCAAAACAACAATAATCCTTTTTTTGGGAAAATCAGAATTTAAAATCGCCTCAAAAGACGGCATCAAAGTATCAATCTCTTCTTTGTAAGTAGCAAAAATAATTGCCTGATAAATATCTTGACAATTAAGAAAACTGGGGTCTTTCTTTAGACTACGACACTTTTTTAGCCAATCAATTTTTAAATCCCGTCGGTAATGATAATAGCCGGAGACTAAATGATAGCCCATTAATATCGACTTATATAACCAATAAAGATCAAAAACTAAAACAAAGGTCGCCACTCCTGCCGGCCAAAAAAAAGAGGCGGCAATTGGCAAAAATAAGGTCAACCAAGTGACTACCCCGGGCACAATTTCCAAAAAACGCCAAATATTATTTCTTCTAATCATATTTATTTTTTTAGAAAACTAGCATCAAATAGCGAATGAAAAGCAACATCAGGATCTGGGTAAAGAGGCCAGTGCCTAATAAAATGAAACTGGAAATTTTTTCTCGCTGCCAAAGAAAATTGGCCAAAACCAGATTAAGCAGAATTAAACCAGAAGCAAAAATGAAAGGAATCGGATTAAAACGGATTTTTAACCTAAAAATATACCACAAAAGAGCATTAATTGCAAGAGATGAGACGATAATTATAATTACTTTTATATTTTGCCAAAAAGAATTTAAGAAAAATTCTTTTAAATTTGTAAAGATAATTTTAATAATTTTTTTCATAGAAATAAATTCATTTTTAGCCAGCGGTGGGATTTGAACCCACGACTTGCTCTTTACGAAAGAGCTACTCTACCACTGAGTTACGCTGGCAAAGAAATTTGGAGCAGGTAACGGGAATCGAACCCGTATCTCATCCTTGGGAAGGATACGTTTTGCCACTAAACTACACCTGCCAAATTTTCTTTCTCAATTCCTATTCAAATGGATTTGGGAGATCCATCTATATTATAATACGCAAATGGGAGAGGAGGAAATCCTCCTCTCCCAGATGAAGGTTTGACCGGGAGATTTAACCCCCCGGTCGGACGGGCTCTACAAAGAGCTTGATAGCGGTGCGCTCGCTGCCGTCGATCTCGACATCCACGAACGCCGGCCGGCAGACAAGGTCCAAACCCGACGGAGCAAGAAACCCTCTGGCGATGGCGATCGATTTGATCGCTTGGTTCAGGGCGCCGGCTCCGATCGTCTGGATCTCGGCCCGACCCTGATCACGGATGGTGCCGGCGAGGGCTCCAGCAACGGAGTTGGGACGCGAACGTGAGCTTACTCTTAATATTGGCATTTCCTTCACGCCTCCTTTTTTGGTTTTGCTACCATTTCTGCCATCGAGTCGGAAGTCTTTAATTGTTAGCTCATTGTTCTACCTCCAGAGATATAAGGATATCATAAGAGCATAGCTCCTATGGCCTCGGCTATATAATAACTTAAAAACTAAAATAAATCAAGAGTCCGATATAAATCTCTTAGATGAATTCAAACCCGCGGACGTTTGCGAGTATATTTAGCAATAAAAAGAATCAAAACGATCACCCCGCCGGCTAAAACTCCGTAAGCCAAATAGGAATTAAATAACGTTGTCTGAAAATTAATCTCACTATCGCCTTTAACCCCAAAAGTTTTAGTTTTAGCCGTAAGATATCCCGGCGCTTTAAAAACAAAGTAATAGGACCCTGCTGGCAAACTCAAATTATAGCCTAAGTCGTTCACTTTAGTTTCTATATATGGCTGCCAGGAATAATCTTTCTTTCGATAAGCAATCACTTTGGCTTCAGCCGGCTGATTATTGAAATTTCCAAAAATTTGGCCGGAGATTTCTGATAAATTGCTTTGCTTTTTTTCTAAAGCCAAAGCTCTCGAATTTACTCCCGCGACTTGGGGGACAGTTTTACCAGTACCAGAATCGATATTTTCTTCTTCAGCCACATAATAATTATCAAGCTGGCAGAAGATTGGCCGCTGACCAAAACTTAAAGTCGTATCACCATTATTCCAGGCCATAATCACCGCCCCGGAAACATCACGGCCATCCAAATCATAACAGCGCATCCCCGAAGCATTGACATGAAAACCGGTGATTTGATTGCCGGCCGGATTCCAGGCCGCCGCCACGCCGCCACCGGCATCATTGAAAATATAAAATTTGGAATTATTGTCTAAATCAAACCATTGGGAAATTCTTTTAGTGCCTAAAAATTCAATAGTTTTTTTGTAATAATTATAAGCCGGTTTTGCGGCAAAATTGTTGCGCATTAAACCATAGCTATTGCCACTTTCATCGCGAAGATTATAAATTAATATTTTGCCGACTTCGTTGATCGTTCTTGCCAAAATCACCGCCCGTGAAATCACCTGACCTTGGGCTTCTTCGCCAATATCGCCTGACTGCCAGCCCATCTCGGTAATCCAAATTTCTTTGCCGCCGCCGCGGGGAATCATAATATTATAAACTAATTTGGAAAGCTCGTCGCGCAACTTATTATTAGAATCTGATTCCGGACCCACTCCGGGATAATAGTGAATAGAAATGGCATCCAAATGCTCCCAGCCGCCGTCGTTTAAGTAGCGGGAAATATAATCGCCGTCAATATAGGTGGTGCCGCCGCTGCCAACTCGGGCGGAAGGATCAATTGATTTAATGGAGTCATAGGCGGCCACTAAAACATCGCGATATTCTTCTGGCGAGGGCGACGGTTTCCAAAAGGCGTTGGGTTCATTCCAAATTTCCCAGTCTTTGACATAGTAGCCATAGCGCCGGACTAATCTTTCGACATATCCTTTCCATTCATTGATGTTGGGTTTATAAAATTGAGCGTCAGTGCCAGCGCCGGGATTAGAAGAACCCCACAAGGATGAATAGGCAATCATTCCCAACACTTTCACCCCGTTTCTTCGGTAAGTCATTACTGCTTGGTCAGCATTGGCCCAGTCGTAGCGGCCGCGCCGGGGATTAAGGGTTTGCCAATTGAATTCCTCGCGCGCCCATTCAGCACCCATGCTTTTAATCTGCTGGGTGGCGCGGTTTCGCTGGGCGGGCATTACCCGAATTATATACAAAGTATTTGAGCCGTAATAGCCTTTGGCGGTGGAAAAAATCAAAATGTTGGAAAGGGCAAAAAAGACTAACAAAAGTTCGATTAAGATGTTTTTTCTCTTTTTAATTTTGAACATTGACCCTCCTTGAGTGCAAATTATTTGCCATATATATATTAGCAAATAAAACAACAATAGTCTAATTAAAAATTAGTGAAACCCCGAAAGATGTTTAATCAGTGGCGGGGCCGACCGGATTTGAACCGGCGATCTCCTCCGTGACAGGGAGGCGCGTTAAACCGCTACGCTACGGCCCCACATCTACAACTTATTTAACCTTATTGTATAGCTAATTTACCAATTTAGCAATAATCTCCCGAAACAAAGATATACTTCTAATCAACCATAATTTATAATTATTACACTTTTCCACTTCCATACCCGCCTCGACGGCGGGCGGGCTGAATAGTATAGAAGTGATAAGCTTCGAGTGTTTCAACGGCTCATAATGTGAGCCATTGGATATTCCTGAATAATTCCTTGACCTTAGAGGTCTAACTTGGGAATTCAGCCCAATGGCTCAGACCCCTGAGCCATTGGCATTTGCTACCCTTTTACCTGCTGGAGCATATAAATGGGTATAAGATATATGAAAAATAATTCCTCCACCTTAGAGGTGTAATCTGGGAATTTAATAGCAGTTTAATCTGGGATTTACCAACCCCACTTCGCAAGTGGGGTTGGTTTTAATCCCGACCATTGAGGTGTAACTAAAAAGGGCGCTGCTGATGGCCGCGCCCCTTGGTTCGATGAAAAAGAAATAGCCCGTTTTAATCGACTGTTAGATCCCGATTACTCCGGCATTGCATTCGCATGGGTGGAAGAGCTTACTAACTGACTACCGCAAGTCGGGCAATGGGGATCGCATCCTCGCCTGACCGGGTTTTCCTGCGGGCCATATACATCTCGACTTAATGTACATGGAATGCAGTATAATATTCCTTGTTCCCTTACCGCCTTTTCGAAGTCGATCCGGTCAGCGATCTCCCGCCATCCCAGTGCATGGAGAATGATTCTCATGTGGTGCCACTCAATTCCTCGATGGCCGGTATGGGTTTCAGTCGGGGGAGCGTATGACAGATACGGATGCTGTATTAAACCCTTAACCCGCCGAACCGCGTCAAGAGCTTGTTCCTCGGTCCAATGGATGTCCATCCCGCCGGACCAAAGCCGTACCATCACCTCATAAGAAGCAAAGTTCTCGTATGGTCCGTCATCAAGGATGGTCGGCCATTCCGGCGGTATATAGACATATCCATCATCGATTCCCTGTTCCCGCAAGTAATAGTCGTGCCTCCCTTGACGAATCCCGAGCCCCTTGCCGCAAAGCTCGCACAGGATATAGGAGGAGCTGTCAGCCCACTTGGAGAATTCCCTAATATCTGCATCTCCGTTGATTGCGGACCGCTTCTCGTCGAGGAGTTTAGCAATGATGCATGGGCAAAGTGGATCAGAGTGGAGAAGTCCCGGTCCCTTATCAGCTAACTTACCTATGAGCCGAAGACCATAACCCGGCTCAAGATCGACGGTTGTGACAGTCTCGGGGGTAGGAATCTCCACCCTATCGCATACTTGGAGATCCTGAAGATCATACCGCTCTCGGCCACTCCAGATAGGTGGATCCGAAAGGATTACCCGTCTAGCACGCTCTGGGTGTGTACAATATCCTTCCGAGTTATGACAACATAGACGACATCTGGCTACCCCATTCGCAGAACGACTCCGCCTGAACCGATACCGCGCATTGAATTCTACCTTGAGAAGTCCCATGAATATCATCTCCTCGATGACAGATTATTGACGAGCAGTCAATCATAGAATATATGTATTACCTCTTAAAAGCAAGGGATCTGATTTATAAATAATTCCTTGACCTTAGAGGTCTAACTTGGGAATTCAGCCCAATGGCTCAGACCCCTGAGCCATTGGCATTTGCTACCCTTTTACCTGCCTGCGATGGATCCCCATTTTCTTAGAGGTGTGATCTGATAATTTGCTAAACGCCCCAGGGGGTGGGTGGTTTAAAAAGTACGGAAAAGGCGCTCCGCCAGCCGGCGGGGCGCCTTGGTAGTTGCGATCGAGATGACGCTGGAACGTCTAGCGAGCACTCCCTGGTGGTTGTCCTTCGACAAACGGAGGCGCGAGCTGATCAGAACCTGCGTTTGTTGTTCTCTGCTTATGTTGGTGCCATATAATCTTGCACTGGAAGAGACCCCAAGGTTTGTAATCCTGCGTGATTATCTCACCGTCAACAGTCCGGTAAGTAACCATCGCGTAGGTGGTCAAGCCCCCCGAAGAAACGCTGATAACTTCAGCGCAGTTCGCAGGAAGCTCCTTCACTATGGTCTTACCCCCTGGTTTAGGGGTCTCTCTACCCGACCATGTCCAAGCGAGCCCAATGATAACTACAATCAGCAGAAATACGACGTAGGCTACGGCCATAGTTACATCCTTCTCTCTACTCACGCAGATCAGCTCCTTGTAGGATTAGTGTTGACATATACAACAAACACGCACTAATAATATCAAACTTTTCACCTTTTGTCAATACGTACGAGCTCAAATAATAAGGTTCAATTTTCACTTTATAAAAATATAAACTACCACGCCTTTTGGCGTGGTATCCTCAACTCGACTTCGGCAAGTTTAAATTTTTATTTAATAAAAAAGTAGATCTTGGTTTCTTTTTTGATGTTAGCCAGCCAGTTAGTATAGGATTGCTGGATTTTGCCTTTTTTGTCCTCGACTTTACCGATTTGAAAACCGGCCTGTGATTTGACGGGCCCGAAAAATTCATTGATTTTAGCTGAAAATGCCGCTTCCTCAAATTCCGGCACCTGTTTGTTGTCAATCACTAAATTCCCTCGGGCTATCCAGCCCAAATTTCCCCAGTTATCGCGGGTTTTGACATCTTCGCTGTATGCTTTCGCCAGCCCATCCCAGGCCTCGCCGGCTTTTGCCTTGCCCGCGACTTCATTAGCTCTACCTTCATCTTTAATTAAAATGTGCAGGACTTTAACTTGAGCGATCAGTTCGTCTTGAATTTTTTCTTTGGTAACTTGCTGTTGGACTAAATCGCGAAACTCATCATTGCTCATACCATAAAGTTCGCGCAAAACTTTCGAAACATTTGCCTCCCCGCCGCTTTCAGCAACGATTTTTTGGTAAGCGTCATCAATATCCTTGGAAGTTACTCTTAAACCATTTTTGGCGGCTTCCCATGAAAGCAGACGATTTTCCACCAGCTGATCAATAATTTGCCTTCGAAGCTCCTCGGCTGACGGGTTTGGCTGTTTAGTCTCTTGGGAAAATTTCCGGATATATCCTAATTGTTGATAATAATCTTTCGCCCAAATTATATTGCCGCCAACAAAAGCCGCCGGCATGGGATAAATTTTGGTAGAAAATTCCACCAGCCGACTCTCGGAGTGGTTTCGATAGATCTCCACCCCAACATAAATCCCAAATCCAAGATAGAAAAGCAATATCAGCCATAAAAGAAAAGTCAAAATCCAACGAAAACTCCAGCGAGGCTTTAAACGAAAAATAAAATTTATGAAAAAATCCTTAATTTTTTGACCGATTCGAAGAAAAAAATCTTTCATAATAATCCTCACCCCTTCGATGAGTCGCCGATGAGGCGACTCTTAAAATCCTAAAAGCCACGAGACGGAAATTACGGCACTTAATATTAGAAAGGAGACAATCGCAAAACCCCTTATCTTTTTTAAGTTTAACATACCCGACAGCTCTAAGTAAACTATTTTAAAAATAAGGTAGAAACTGACTGTCAAAGAAAGACTTTTGATGTTCGGATCAACTGGCCAAAGAGACATCGTCAAAAATATTTCTAAAATTACTAAACCAGTTACCACTAAAAAAAGGTTAAATTTCTTTATGTCAAAAGCTATAGGATATTTAATGAACTGATTAAGACTATAAAATAATAAGATAGTGATCATAAAAGCTGCTACCAAAATGACCGCCATTGGGATGGCTAAACTATAACGGATATTATAAAGGAAGTAAAAACCTAAATAAAAATTAACTAAGATTAAAAGTTCAGGAATTTTCCCAAATTGCAAAATTGCTCCTAGGCAAAGAGCAATAATTAAGATTCTCAAGATTAAAGATGGTTCAAAATAATAAAAGCCCCAAATAACTAAAAAAAGAATCACAAGATTAAGAATTTTTAATACTAATGGCTGATTTAAAATTTTCATATATTGTTTAAATAATCTGTGCCTACTAATACTTGGATATCGTAACTTGAGCCGACTTGATTTAATGTTTGTAAATCGGCTTTAAGCTTGGCGGCTAAATCTTGGGCAGTTTTAGTAAATTGACCTTGAGAAAAATCATAAACAACGGTTTTATCAATTTTTTTGGAAGCGGTATCGATTTTCAAAATTTGAAAGCCGTAACTTTCAAGATATTGGGAAACAGCCGAGGCAGCGCCTTTGCGACCGGCGGCATTAGAAACTTCAATTTTGGCTTGAGCCCTTGCTTCGCTATTGCTTTCAAAAAGATTTTTTGCCAACCCGGCAACCGCGGTGAAATTGTCAATCCCTTTTTGAGGATAAACATAATATCCTCGCCCATCTTGGGAAGCTTTGAGCAAACCGTCGGTGCTGGTATCTAAAACTTTATTAACAATATTGGTAGTGTCCAAATCTTTACTTTCATCCCAAAGCGCTCTAATGTCAGAAACTGACATATTGGTGCGGATATGATCACCTAAAATATTAATTAAATCAGTAATTTTTTTTGGATTAGCCAAAATTCCTAAACTTAAAATTTTTTCTCTTATCGCCGCCATCACCTGCATTTGTCGGCGCGAGCGGTCAAAATCAGAAGTAGTTTTGCGTGAACGGGCATATTTTAAAGCCAAATCCCCATCCATATGATGCATGCCGGCGGATATTCGAAAGGGATCATATCGAATCATATCGGCCGCCGGATAATATGGGTCATTTATCTCGTTTTCGACATAAATATCAACGCCGCCGACAGTATCAACAATTTTTTTAAAACCTTCAAAATCTAAGCTTATATAGTAATGAACTGGAATTCCCAAAACGTTTTCCACCGTACGAGACGCCAACGCCCCGCCGCCGGAAGTAGAATTTTTATTATCTTCACCTTTAGAATAGGCTTCATTAATTTTAGCATGATTAAAACCGGGAATCGGTGCCCAAAGATCGCGAGGTATAGAAATGAGCCCAATTCTTTTTTGCTCGTAATTGATCGAGGCGGAAATTATCGTATCAGAAAGCATTCCGCCCGGATGGTTTTTACCGCCCATACCTAAAAGCAAAATGTTGGTCCGACCGTCATTTTTTCCTTTAATATTACTATTAAAATCGCCTAAAAATGAAAAGATTGATGAATTACCTTCACTGCCGGCAGTGATTTTTTTCAAGGCTTGATTTGCCACTACCCCCACCCAAACGCCGACAATTATTGCCAATAGAATAATTACAAAAATTGTCCATTTGACTGATTTTTTCCAAGGATTGCGAGAAATTTTTATCTCACGAATGTGTTTTGGCGGCGGGACCGGCTGAACTTTGTTTTTTGAAAAAAATCCCATTAATTTGTACCTTTCTTCAATATTGAATACTATACTATATTATTATACCAGAAAACTTGTCCACAGGATATTGACATATGAAGCTATCTTTAAATTATCGCCTTAATTTTAAGAATAGTAGGGGAGGGCTAATTTGGAAAAATTGGATTTACCATTTTGGGAGATTTTCGCCAGGGCCTTTTTAAGTTCCCCATCTCGATACCCAATTACTGCAATATCCAAAACCCAACCCAATGTGTTGGCAATGGTTATCCCCACTCTCGTCCCAGTAAAAGAGCCCGGACCCAGATTGACTAAAATCATCTTAAGATCTCTTAGCTGCTTTTTTTGCTGTTTTAGTAATTGTTTGATCTTTCCTAAAACCTCACTGCCAGTATCTTTTTGCCATTGCCATTTTAAGCTGGTTTTCTTTTGACCAATCAGCTCAATTAAACATTCTTTATTTGTAGTATCAATATTTAAAACCATAAGTGATTCCTTACTTTACAATTATAATTTTTCTTTGAGACGGATTCAGATGCTTAAAATGGATATTAATGATATTTTTCGGCAGAATCTTACTAATTTTCTCCGGCCATTCAATGACCACAATGGTGTCTTTCCGGCCTAAATAATCCTCAATTCCAATCGATTTGGCATCTTGGATAGATTTGAGCCGATAGCAATCGAGATGAGCAAGCTTGATTTTCTTTTGACCAATTTTAGCCGGATAGGTTTTCAATATCACAAAAGTTGGCGAGGTAATGATTTCTTGGATTTTTAAACCCTTGGCTAACCCTTTAATAAAAGTGGTTTTGCCGCTACCAAGCTCGCCCTTTAAACCAATTACTTCCCCGCCTTTTAGTTTTTTGGCAAATTGCCGGCCATATTCAATTGTCTCTTGGGGACTATAACTAATCATAGGATCTATTATAGCGAAAAGCCCGCAGAATTTCCACGGGCTACAGACTACGATTGATTTATTTATTATTCTTTAATATTCTCACGCGAGCCCAAACCTTCCGGAAATATAATCAATGGATCATCTGGCTCATAATCAAGATCATCCGAATCAAACGTCATTATTTCACCATCTGGAAGCATCATGTCCAGAAACCCTAATTTATCAAATTCTTCTTTAGTAATAACCACTGCTTGATTACCAAGATCATCTCTGGTTAATGGCAGGTCTTCTTGTTGTAGATACTCAAGATAATTATTTTCAAAATAATGCGGGTCTAAAACCCCGACTTCAATCTGAAAAGTAAGCTCTTTCTTATTTCGTTCAATTGCCTGACGTGTCTTTTCTTTTGGCGTCAGTTCTTCAGGTTGTAGTCCTTCCTGCTCGGTTCCTTCCATTATTGGTCTCCTTCCCTTAAATACTAAAGGTATTAAATTAAGATTATTACTTTACCAAAATATAAATAGTGCTAATGACAATTAGAAGTAAAAACAGTGCCGACACAGTATAAATCAGCATTAATATACCTTCTTTTTTAAGACCGTTTAAGTAAAGAATAATTGGCCGGCCGAGAATTAATAAGCCAACAATTAAAGCGGAAAGAACAAACAAAGTAAGAATTATAATTCCGCCCCAAAGATTATTGGCCTGACCAAAAATTTTGCCGCCATTAATCATCACCAATGATACTAGAATAATATAGATAAAAGTTCCCGCGCTATTTAGAAGACTAAATATTATTAATTTGGATCTGGTCATAAAATTAACCTTTCTAAATTTGCTTATAAAATCTATACTTTAAGTTAAATCGCTGCCAAAATCTCCACCCAGGGGCTTTTCTTTTTTCATCTTTAACACCCGAAAAATTAAGACACCCAAGAAAATAATTGCCAAGCCGGTTAAAACTTTGGTGATTTCAATCCAAAAAGATGCTTTAGCCCCTTCAACTTCAAAGGGATAATTTTGGTCTCCTGTTGAAGCAACCTTTTTCTCTGTGGGCGACCGGGCTTTCACAATGGAAGCAGTTGATTTTTTGCTTGTCGAAGCCGCCTTAGCGGTTGATTTTTTAGCAGTTGAAGATTTGACTTCGGCTTCTTTCTGGACCTCACGAATAAGTTTAATGTCAGCTTGTTTTTGGGGAAGAATTCTAAAAACATCGCGATATAGATTGACAATACCGACAACTTCAAAAATATCACCTTTATGCATTTCCGGCTTGTCAATTCCCGTCTTTGCTTGAATATAAATTTTGGCTTTGCCCGAACCGTCATCAAGCCAAAAGGTGCTGCCCGAAGTTTCTACCACCTCCCCGGTG
>JBBUEO010000040.1:0-11021 GCA_038056915.1 Patescibacteria group bacterium | reverse complement strand
TCCTCATTATTATCCTCGCCTCGGCCTGCTCCAGAGATGCCGGCAAAACCCCCACGCAGCCCCTAACCAAGGAACGAGATGAAAAACTATCTTTGCGGTTTTTATCTGGCAGCGGCGACTCATCGGCTCATCGGGAACTTCTTGTTAAAGAAGCAATTGAAGCCAAATCCGAAATCCAGTCTTTACAAGTTCAGGGAGAAGAAGCCGAAAATATTAAAGCCGAAATTATCAAATTAATTGACGAAATTATTGCCCTCACCGAAAGCAAAGAAGCAATTCAGGAAAGAATTAAAAAAATCAATGAGCTTTTGGATCGGTTAATCATTATTATGGCAGAGTCTGCCTCAAAAATTAATATTATTAAGACCGAACTAAATGACCTTAATAAACAAATTGAATTCTATGAAAATAAACCTTTATCCGTCAATCCCATCGATCAAGACTACGTCCGAAACTACGACGCCGACCGTCGAATCGTCCAGATGTTGGTTTATTTAGTCACTCCCAAAGATCAAGGCGGCGGCGGTTTTGAACGGCTCAAAGTCAAAACCATCAAATTTTCTTACGACACTGAAAGAAAATCAATTTCCGGCGAGACTGAATACCAAATCGAGCAGGGTGAAGAACCCAATGTTTCCGCTCACTTTACCGGCCAGGCGGCTGATATTACGGAGATTGACTGCATTAAATGCAGCCAAATCGAACGCCGCCGGCTATTGTCAGATAAGAAAACCAAACTGCCGCCCATCCCCATCAAGGTTGCCTGGCAGACCGAAGAGGGCTATCTCAAATCCGACGGCACCGGCGCTTACGGCCAGAACATGCATCAGGTGTTTAAAAATTTGGGCAGCGGTTCGATTGACGGACTTTTAGCCCAGCAAATTGGCGATCTTTTGGGCATCGAAATTGATCCGGCGAAACTTCACGGCGCTTCCTTCGGCGAATTGGCAAAATTAGTCGGTATCGGGGTATTAAGAGAAAATTTCGATCTTCCCGGAGAGTATAATCTCGGCAGTGATTTTGGCGATTTTACTTCCTCTGCCGGCCGGGCTTTACTTGCCCAGGCCCTTGGCGTTCCCGAAGAGGGCATCAGAGGATCATCCCCGGAGGATATTTTCGAAAATGTCGGGCGGGCGATGCTGGAAGAAAAAATGCAGCTTCCCTCTGGCTCTTTAGCCGGCAAAAAATCAAATGAGATCTTTGCCTCGGCCGGCCGCAGAAAGCTGGAAGAATCGCTGGGTTTGTCCCGCGACGCTTTGGCGGTTTCTTTTAATGACTCCCAATCATTTAAAAGGGCTTTGGGTCAAGGCCGAATTGAAGCGGTTTTAGGAATCAAACCCCAATCATTTTCTGGCGATTCAATTAACGAGGTCAAAAGACATTTGGGTAAAGAAGTTTTTCAGTACGTCTTTGCCAATCCCGAGGTAGTTGATAATATTTTAGGTATCCCGACTTTGTCAACCCAAAAACTCCTCGACGGCAGTCTTTCGCCTAATGATTATAGCCAAATCACTGGCGATAAAGTTTTTAACAGTCAGATAGCCATCTATCAACGAGACGATAAACGGGCCGAGGCCTTTGGCGTTGGAAATGACGATTTGCAAAGCTTAATATCCGGTGATTCCAACGCTTTAATTTCCATCGGCAAAACCACCATCGCCCAAGCCGTCAGTTTATCGGAAAAAGAACAGGGGCTTCTTCGCCAATGGTTTGATTCCCATTCCCTTCCTTCGGGGCTGGATCAGGACTGGATTGCCGGCCAATACGGCCTCAAGGCTGGCGATTTGGAAAGAATTTTCTTAAAAGATTCGGCGCCAAAAGTCTATGAACGCTTTGGCCAAATGGAGCTTTTAGGCAATGTTACCGGCGACCTTGGCCTTGATCCCTATTTAGAGCCAGCCAAAGATATTTATTTTTATCTTGATCGCCTTGACACCCTCAAAGATAATCTGAAAATCTTAGAAAGATCAGACGAACCGGAAATCAGCCAAACCGCTCGTGAAACTCTTAATATTATTGATAATCTTATCAGCGATTTTTCCACCTCAAAAATGTCCCAAAAAATCACTGATATTCAAATCAATCTCAATTATATGAGGGAAAGAGCCGGCGCCCATGATCCGACACTCTTGGATAATATTGACGCTTCCCAACGCGCCTTAAACGAAATGATCGAATCAAAAGAATTTCGAAATTTTGGCGATATTTCCTCAGACGAGGCGAAAATTAAATCCGATCCTAAAACCGGTTTGACCCGCAAAGATGTTTTGGCGGTTTTGACCGGTCAAAAAAAACCCGAAGATCTGATTTATCAAGTTGGTTTGAAAAAATGGGAAATTGAATTTGGTCTGCCGGATAATTCATTGAACTTGGCTTTAAAAGAGTTCCGGAGCAATGGTTTCCAAAATCAGGAAGAGACGATTTTAATTAGTCTCGGCAAGGCGCGGATTGAAGAATACGGCGGTCTTTCGCGAGCCAAAGGCGACCAAACCGACAAAGATTTGGGGCTAAGATCTGGCACCACCGCTGACTTTCGCTCTGGGAAAATTACTGAAAACGCTTATTATATTGAAATCGGCGAAGCCGCGGCCTCAAGCTCTGCCGCCAATCTTTTAAATCGTCAATTTGGCATCACTGACCCCAGTTTGGCTATCCAAGGGACCGATATTTCCCGGGCACTTTCGGGCAGCTGGTTTTGGCTGGTGGCAAAAATCGGCGGAGTGGCGGTTGACGATGCCCTTGACCTGCCGCAGGGAGGGACATTAGATATTTTAGCCCAATCGGAGATTTTTGACGATCCTTTGGGCCGGCTGGCTGAACAAAGATTGGGTCTTCTAGCCGGGCTTTCGCGGCCAGTTTCCAAAGACGGCGACCTTTCCTATAATCTTGGCCGGGTAAAACTTGAGCAATATCTTAATTTAAAACCCAACGAACTAAACGATAATAATTTAGCCGATATGATTGGTCAATATGTCAATGATTCAAGCGGGAATTTAAGCCCTTCAGAAAAGTTAAGCCGGCTTGATGTCTTAATGGGCGTCAACCCCGGCGATTCGGCTAAAGCCGCTCGAGGAGAAATCACGGCCCACGATTATATCGCCAAAATTGGCGGCCATCTAAAGAATTCGACCATTTATAATCAAATCGCCCGTTTTGCGCCGGCTTTACAAAATCAGGAACTCAAAGACGCGGTTTTGGCTTTGGCGGAACGAACCGGTACGCCCCAGGAAATTTTAGAAGCATCCGGCGCCCGCAAAATCGGCCAGGTTTTGGGCTTGGATTTCCCGGTCTCAATTCGGGGAAATTTCAAGGATAATGTCGGTCAGGGAAAAATCGAGGACCGCTTGGGCCTGCCTCAGGGCTGCTTTCGAGAAAATTTTGGCCTGGCGGTTTGGACCTGCGGCGGCGAGGAAAAATTTGAAAAAGCTTTTCGGCTTGACAAAGGTCAGCTATATACCGCTCATTCCGGAGATGCCGATGCCCCATACTGGAATGAAAAGCATAAGCAAGAGGCGATCTTTATTGACGCGATTCTAAATATTCCCGCTGGTTCTGCCGAGGCCTTTATTCGCGGCCAAATTGATCTTCCCACTTTTGTTGACCGCGTCGGTCAAAGCAGTCTCTTGGAGGTCTCTGTTGATAAATTAGCTGATTTGATGGAGCTTGATGATAAATATATTTACGCCGCCGAATCATTGGTAGCAGTTTTGCAGACTGATCCCTCTTTGAGTAAACAGCAAAGTCAAATACAACTTTTTAATTCTTTAATGGGGGTGGCTGGCTTAAATTTGGACAGCAAGACTCAATTTGATCCCGGCACTTGGGAAAAAATTCTTTTTACTGATCCCGATGATCCCGAACATACCGGCCTAAAAAACGCCGACGAAATTGTCTTAGAACAAGGCAAAAAATGGCTGCCGCGCTGGCTGGGAATGGAAGAAAGATACGAACCTTATATTGATTTAATTTATGAAAAAGCCAGCGGCATCCAAAATGAGCGGCAAATGACCGCTGCCATCCGCGAAATCACCGGCATTCCCAATGATCAGGATGCCCAAAGATTTTTAAACGGTGATATCCGCGGTGGGATAACCGCCTGGGGAGCGGCCAAGTTTGTTAAAATGTATAATGAGGAATTTGGCGGTCAGCTTACCGAAGAATTTCAGCTGACTTATGACGAAGTTAAAACCGCTTATTTTAATGATCCGGATCAAGAAAGCTTTGCTGGCGATTACGCCGTCAATTTGGAGCAGGAGCTCTCCCAGGGGGCAACTTTATCCGATGAATATTTAGCCGAAGTCCGTACCCAAGCTATCCGCGACTCCCGCCAAGAAGCCCGCAAAAGCGTTCAATTTAAAGCGATTGACATTCAGCTTCATAAACTCGACAACAACATCCCGGCAGGTTTTACCCAAGCTATGCGCGAAGGCACCAGCGAGCAAAAATGGCAAATGGGGATTGTATATGTCGGCAACCAAGTCCACTCCCAAAACCCCGATATTCCCGCAGAAATGCTCCCCGAGCTTAAACAATATTTTGACTCCTCTTCGCCCCTCTATCACAATCCGGAAGCTTTCTCAAACGCCACTTATAGTTTCGTAGATGAGCAAATGCAGGACTGGTTTGGTGATTTTGTCCAGCCCGGCACCGCTCAAGCGCTCTTTAAATTCGGCAAAACCGGCCAATTAGGCCAGCCCAACGAACAAGGAACTCTGGCTAATATTTATACTGATTATGGAATTAATATTGTCACTAATTGGGCGGATAATACTTTGGATCTGCCGTCCGGAACAACGCTGACGATTTATAATTATTTCACCGAATATCAGCAAGCTGTCCAGCAATATCAAGTGGCTCGACGGACGCTGGAAATTGCCCAGCAAGGCACTGAAGCCTACAAAGCGGCTCAAGAAGCGGTAACTAAATCCGGCGCCGCGGTCAACCAGCTTAAGGGTGAAGCTATTTCTTTTGTCGTCCAGATGGTTTTTAAAAAACAACTGGCAGAGGCCGACCAAAAATTAGGGCTGGTGCCGGGGACTTCAGCCATGCTGGTAGGAATGATTATTACTGGCTTTGATCCGGTAACCGTAGCGATTATGGTGGCAATGAATCTCTTTATGGTTTACCAGGTGGATGTTACCTGTTCGGCCTGCGGCTATTATCCGGAGATGGGTCCAGCGCCAACCACCCTTGACTGTCCTTTAGCTACTTTTGACGGCGCATCGGAAAATTCTTTTCGGCGAAACTCGATTTTGGCGGCTCAATATAAGGTTAATAAACTCTTAGGGGCGATCTTGGAAATGCCCAAAGCTCTGAAAGATGAGAACATGCTGCCAACCCAATTCTTCACTTTACGGGAAGAAGATGTCAATAATTATTCTTATATTTTGGAAACCGACTACGGGCCAGCCAATGCCCGCGGCAATGCCGGCCTTTGGCCCAAAGAGACTATGTGGGACAAGATTCATATTGGATATTAGAGACAAATTATTCTAATTAACCCAATCAGTAATAAATTTTCAATTTTCATTTCATCAATGACCAATCAAATCTTAAATATCAATTATCAAGTTTCAAATATTTCATAGCTTTGTGATTTTCCGCCAGAGGCGGATCAGCCCTTGGCTGAAGAATTTGATTGAACATTGCCCGCCTGCCGGCGAGGCAGGGAATTTGAACATTGGTATTTGGGCCATTTTAGATCGATTAGGTTAATTTAAATATTCCCCACTCCCCTGTAAATAAATCCTTCTTTGATCGCTTTTTGTTTATCAAAAACATTTCGTCCGTCAATAATAATTGGTTTTTTGACCCGCATGATTTTTTTGATATTTTTGATCTTGAGTTTTTTATATTGGTCGTGATCAGCCATCAGAATCAAGGCGTGAACACTCTTTAAGACTGTTTGCAAGGGTTTTTTATATTCTTTAACATAGGGGTCATGAATAATAATTTCCGCCCCAGTCGGAGCCAGATATTTTAACAAATCTTCGGTTGGACTGTTGCGGCAGTCATCGGAATTGCCAGCGTAAGCATAGCCCAAAACAACAATTTTACTTTTGGCAATTGGCTGATCTATTTCTCTAAGAGCTTGTCCCAAAAGATCAAACATATGTCGAGGCATAAATTTATTGATCCGCCGAGCCAAAGGAACAATTTGCGGCTCTATCAAACCTTTAGCTCCAAAAGTCAACAGCCATGGGTCTTTGGGAATACAGTGACCGCCAACCCCGGCGCCCGGAAAATGCATCTGTCTTAATGCTTCGGGCCGGGTCTCGCCGCGGCGGCGGCAGTTATTGATTAAACGACGGACCTCCCAGACATTAGCCCCGAGAGCCTCGCAAAACAAAGCCATTTCATTGGCAAAAGCAATCTGGACATCACGATAAGCATTTTCGCCGGCTTTGACAATTTCCGCTGTCAGCCAATCTGTTTGGTCAATTTGACCTTTAACGATTTTTTGATAAAGACTTTTTGCAATCGCAGTCGCTTTTGATGAGCCGCCCAAAACCCGGTTATAATTATTGATATTCTCTAATAAATGACCTGGCATTAAACGCTCTGGACAATGGACTAAATCAAAATCTTTACCTTCGACAAGACCTGATTGTTGCTCCAAAATCGGCTGGACAATTTTTTTCATTGTCCCAGGAGCAATGGTTGATTCGATGCTAATCAAAACTCCTTTTTTAATATTTTGTCCAATGCTAAAAAGGGCAGATTTTAAAGCTTCAAAGCCCGGTTCATTAGTTTTCTCATCAACTGGTGTTTCTACGGCGACAATAATAAAATCTGCATCTTGATAAGCTGCGGTCGAGGATGTGGCTTCAAGATTTCCTTTACTTTGGACTTGCCTTATTAATTCTTTTAAACCCGGCTCTTTGCCTTCAATTGGATTGCTTCCGCGATTAATTAGACGGATTTTTTGCTCATTTAAGTCAACTCCAATGACAACAAAACCGGCCCGAGCAAATAGCAAAGCTATAGGAAAACCAACGTAGCCCAAGCCACAGACAGCGATTTTTGTTAATTTGGGATCAATTTTCATAACAAGTTAAATGATAAAGATATCAAAAATAATGTCAAATTATTCTAATTAACCTAAAAGTTACAAATTCGAAATCCTAATTTTGAAATTCTAAACAAATTCTAAATTTTAAACTTCAAACTTGTTTATGATTTATTATTTATTATTTGTTTAGGATTTAGTGCTTCGGATTTAGGATTTTTTTATTGTCATCCCTTTGCTGCTACCAGTCCCCAGACACGTCTTGCGCCTTTTTTTCTTAAAACTTTGGCGCATTCGTTTAAAGTAGTGCCGGTGGTGGCAACATCGTCAATTAAAATAATGGTTTTACCTTTTAAAGAAATGTTTTGATTAATGGCAAAACTTTTTATTAGATTCACTCGCCGCTCATCTTGAGCCACTTGAACTTGCGGTTTTGTGAAGCGGACCTTTTTCAAAAGCTTAAAATTAGCCGGCAACTTAAGCTCACAAGCGATTTTGCTTCCAAGGATTTCCGCTTGATTATAACCCCTTTGAGCCCGACGCAAAAAATGCAAAGGCACTGCGCAAAGCAAAAGATTTTTTTCAGCCGGCAAATTTTCTTCAAGCGCCTCGGCCATTAAAGTACCTAAAAAATTTCCCAATTCGAGGATATGATTGTATTTGAAATTATGGATAATTTCTTTTAGCGGCCCCTCCTGATAATAGCCGGCAACCATAATTCCGGACAACCCCCATAAACGCTTATGCTTAGGACAATATCTCCCCAAAGAGGAGACTTTGCCGCATTCAGGACAAACTTGGGTTTTCACTTGAATAATTTTTTTCAGACATTTTTCACAGACCCAAACACCTTCTTTTTCACAGCCAAGACAAAATTTGGGAAAAATGAGTTCAAAAACAAATTCTTTGATTTTTATTAAATTTGTATTCATTGGGGAAGAGCTTGATAAACCCCCATATTGCCTGAAGCATAAATTCGATCAAAACCGTCAATTGATTTTAAGGTATTCCAAATTAAATAAATTGGTTCAAATCCTTTTTTACGGGCCAATTCTAAATTGGCTTCGGGCGATTTCTCCGACCAAGGATTAGTAATTATGTAGCGGCCGTCAAGATTAAAACGCGTCAGCATCAGACCCCGAAAACGGTTATCAACTAAAATCACCGAGCCTGGGGGGGCGTTTTGATTAAGCCATTGGATAATATCAAAGGTATATTCAATTTTCCAAATCCCAACTGAATTGTGAATCATGGTGCGGGGAAAATAAACATTAATTTTATCGTTGGCTAAAGGAGGTTTTGCCTCAGAATAATCAGCTGAAATAAAGGGAATCGCCCGTAAAAGAAGTAAGACAAAAAACATTAGCCAAAATGAACCGGCCACAACCCAAGCGAGTTTGGGAAAGTGCTTAGCCCATGATTTTGGCTTGGCTAATAATTCTCCGAGCTTAAAAATCCCAAAAGTTGCATAAATTGCCAAGGGGAAAATTAGCATTATGAGCCATCTTTCCCAAACCAATAGACCTCTGCCGGCTAAAAATAACGATGAAAAAGCTCCAAATAGTAGCCAACAAAATAAACTCGTTAAAACCAGATTTTTTCTCATGAGGAAAAAGCCGTAAAGTGCAAAAGGCAGTAATATCTTAAATAAAAGCCAAAAAAGGCTGGTAATTGTCCCAAATAATTCCTGATATGATATTATTTTTTTATATTCATAGAAGTACCCCCAGAGATAATTATTATCATAGGTAAAATAGATATGAGGATCGTATAAGCTTTGGCTTGAAGAATGCAAAACTATCAAAAAAATAATGAGGAGGATGGCAAGGGGAATCGATAAAGCCGTCAAAGTAATCCAGCGCTTTTTAAATAACGATTTTAGCCAATAAACAAACAAAATTACCAGCAGTAAAACCATTACCAGTTCGTTGGCCAGACCGACCAAAATCGTAAAAATAGAAAAATATATTAAATTTTTCGTTTGGGTAATTTTTGGCAAATTGATCAGCCCTAAAAACAAAAAAATCAGCCCCAATTCGTTTCGATATAAATCCCAGGAAAGCCGAAGGCTAGCCAGCGAAAAAATGACAATTCCAGTTGTAAGGAGAGCTTTTAATTTAGGAAATTTAAGAAATTTTCGGCAAAAGACAAAAAAGACCAAACTGATGCAGCCATATAACACCGGCCCAAAAATCTTGACAATCAAATCTGGCGAAAGGCCTAAAAGTTTAAAAGGCCAAAAAAGCAAATATAAAATATTAGCGGTTTTTACAAAATTCCATAAAGGTCCCTGATAAGTAGCCAGTACCGCTGCGTAGGTATTAAAGGTATCATAACCGATTGGCCAATGGCCAGCTTTAATTTCGGGAATAATTCTAACTAAAACAGCTAATATAAAAATCCCTATCGCGATTGACCAATCAGAAGATAAGATCTTTTTTAGTCTCACCTAATCCCCTCCGTTAATGAATAATTGCCTTAAAAACCTTGAGAGTTTCTTTGGCGGTTTTTTTCCAAGAAAATTTCTTGGCCTGTTTGAGGCCAGCTAAAGCTAATTTTTTTCTTAAAATTGGCTTTAAAATTAATTTTTTAATTGCCTGATTTATTTCTTCTTCATCATTTGGGTTAATCAATATCCCCGCCTTGCCCACTACCTCGGGCATAGAAGAAATATTAGAACAAATCGAAGGCGTCCCGCAAGCCATAGCCTCCAAGGGCGGCAGACCAAAGCCCTCATAGAGTGAAGGATAAATAAAAATTGCCGCCTGATTATAAATATAAGGCAAATCCTCGTCGCTGACAAATCCCGGAAAGATAACTTTATCTTTAAGATTAAGATTATTAATTGTTTTTAGGAGATTTTGATTATTCCAGCCTTGAGCGCCGACCAAAACCAAACGATATTTTTTTAAAATCGCATTTGGCAACCGAGCAAAGGCTTCGACTAATTTGGCTAAATTTTTTCTTGGTTCTAAAGTGCCGACAGAAAGGAAATAACTTATCTCCGGATCAAAATATTTACTAATTATTTTTCTGGTAATTTTCTTGTCTTTGATAACTTTAAATTTTTCATCTGCTGCTTCTCCAATAATGACAATTTTTTCTGGGGGTATTTTTAAAAAATTGCCTAAATCGTTTTTGGTAGACAAGGAGGGGACAATAATTTTCTGAGAATTTCGACAGGCGGTTTGATGACGTTTAAGATAATAATTGCTTAACTTTTTTCCTCGGTGCTCTGGGAATCTTAAAAAAACTAAATCGTGGCAAGTGAAAACCGTTTTGGAAAAACTATTTTTGGGGATACCGCTGGCGTAAGGTGCAAAAAAAACATCCAAAGGATCTTTGATAATTTTTTTAATCGGAAAATTTGTCCGCGTCAAAAATTCCCACCAAGCCGCCGGGATTGGCAAAACCCGAATATTAACATTTTTCCCCAAAGGATCAAGAATTTTTTCAATTAGTCGTCTTCTTATCTTTTGTTGACGAAAAAAAGTAAAATATAAAAAATAATGATTATTTTTATCAATTGATAAAAGATTTTTAATCAGATTTTGGGAATACTTGCCCACCCCGGCTTTTTCAAAAATTAAGCAATTGCCATCAATGCCAATATTAATATTGCCTCCCGCTCCCGAGTTGCGATTCTGCGAAAGCAGAAAGCAAGCTCAGGAAGTCCCGCATACGACGCTTCTGTAATAACAGGACGTAGTCCGTTTTACAGAAAGGGGTTGTGTGGGGTAATTGTTTTTAATTTAACACAAAAACCGCCTCGAAAAAACAAGACGGGGAAAAAGAAATTCGAAATTAGAAATGAGAAATGAGAAATGAGAGATGCGAGATGAGAGATTAGAGATAAATCTTAAATACTAAATCCTAATTTCTAAACAAATTACAAATTACAAATTTGAAACTTGTTTGGAATTTATAATTTAGAGTTTGTTTAGTATTTAGAGTTTAGTGCTTAGGATTTGAGATTTTATTAGGTTAATTAGGTCAATGAGAATAATTAGAA
>JBBUEO010000039.1:0-3523 GCA_038056915.1 Patescibacteria group bacterium | reverse complement strand
TAAAGGTCATTATTAATAAACCAATAAAAATCTATTGATATGAAAAAAATAGGAAAAGTTACCCATTATTACGGCGGTATCGGAGTTGCCATTATTGAGCTCTCCGGAAAATTGTCGGCGGGTGACAAAGTTAAATTCAGCGATGGGAAAAACGAATTTGAACAGACAATTGAATCAATGCAGATTGAGCACGAAAACATCCCATCGGCGAAAAAGGGTGATATGATTGGGGTTAAAGTTGACCAAAAGGTCAACGAAGGCGCGGAAGTATCTTTGGTGGACTAATGAATTCGCGCAAATATTATATGGCGCGTTAAGCGCGCGATTTTTGTGCGGTGCCCATAGTGTAGCGGTTAACACTAGAGTTTGTGGAACTCTCATCACGGGTTCGAATCCCGTTGGGCACCCATTTGACTAAATCAATTAATTTCTGTATACCATGCGCATAGCCAGGGCATGGAAATTTGGGTGATTTTGTTGGATCTTTAACAACAATTTGGCGGTATTTTCGCTTGAAAGGGGGGAGAAATGAAAGTTAATCGGAAAATTCTATATTCTAAATCGCAATTTGTTCAGATAGTAAAAAATAAGAATAAAGCCATAATCTGGCACTCGCTCTTCGGAAATCCTAAAATCGTTTCAAAAGATACTATAGCATTGCTCGATGTTTTTTCTAACTCGCGCTCTCTATCTTCTGTTCTCGGTGAATATGATATTAGGGAAAATGGGATAGAGGTTATTCGAGATTTGATTGTAAATCACTATCTAATTCCCAAAAATTTTGACGAAAGAAAATTTCTCGCTAAATACATGCAAAAGCGCGAAAAATCCATTGCCAATGGGTCGCTTATCGACTATCTCGAACTTATTATGTCCGAAGCGTGCAATTTTCGTTGCACATATTGTATTCATTTCAATAATCTCGAAACATCGGATCGGATAAAAGATTCGAAAAGATTCATGACATTTAAAATTGCGAGAGAGGCAGTAGACCGATATCTGGAGATTTTACGACGACATGGGAAAAATGCGGCGAATGTGAACTTCGGTGGAGGCGAACCTCTTCTTGCATGGCCGGTAATAAAGCGAGTGATTAAATATTGTATTTCCCACTACAGCCATGATTTCGTATTTCGATTCTCGATCAACACGAATGCTTCTCTGATTACTGCCGATATTGCGAGAAAACTCAAAGAATATCGTGTAGAAATTGCATCGAGTCTTGACGGTCTTCGTGATGGCAATGATATGGTTCGGCTCACGAAATCTGGTGGTGGAACCTTTAAGGCCATAATGCGAGGATTTGATAATCTTGCGAAACAAGGCTACCCCCTAAAGGGCATCGCCATTACAGTAAATGAAAAAAACTTTCCGTTTCTTGACGAAAAAATCATTGATTGGGCTTCTGGACGGCAAATGCAGGAAATCCGCATTGATGTCGATGTTGTCGGTATGGTTAAGATACAAATTGAAGACATCGTCGCGAAATTGATGAGAATACGACAATATGCTAAGAATCATGGAATTGAAATTGCCGGTTTTTGGTCCCGGCCAGTTGAAAATCTCAACGATTCGACGCTAGATGTACACGTGGCATTCTGCGGAGCGGTTCGCGGTAATAGTATGTGTGTAAATCCTTCCGGCGATATCTACGGATGTGGCTACAGCACTAAACAACTTGGAGCGCTTCATCAAATTGAATCATTTTATGTTCTTGGAGGTAGATACCATCTTTTTGTGAGAGATCATCTGACAGGAACAATTGAAATGTGCAAAGGGTGTACAATCGAAGGGCAATGCGGCGGAGGATGTAATATTACGCAAGAATTTGCTCACATCGCCAAGACTGCAAAAATCAAACGAATGTGCGCCTTTTATCGTAAAATGACGCGAGAACTTCTTCTCGAACAGCTTTGAAGAAAGGAGGTGATAATAATGAAAAAGACGCGGTCTATCAAGCGGCTGAATCCGGCAATAAAACCCCTTCCCAAGCGGAAAGTGCTCAATACTTGCCAGGCACCCAGCAATTGCCACTAAGGTGGCTTTACAGAGTTAAGGAAAATGTTATAATTTCCTTAACTCTGTTTTTTATGAACAAGCTTATTCAAAAAATCTGTAATGATATAAAAGAACAATACAAACAAGACAAAAATGTCTTGGGTATTATGTTGTTCGGGTCTGCTGCAAGAAATAAATTTGATCAATATTCCGACATTGATATTTACATTTTATTGAATAAAAAAGGTAAATTTTCAAGGCTTAATTTTATAAAAAATAGAATACGCGTTGATATTATTTTCAACACAATAAAAGAGGCGAGAGAATATCTAAAAAAGGATAAAAATGCATTGAAGAGAATCACATCTCACATGACGGCTTATGGTGTAATTGTTTTTCAAAGAGGAGAGACTCTAAAGAAAATTCAATTTATTGCAAAGAATAATCTGCAATCAAAAACTAAATATAAAAGTAGTGAAATTTTGATGCATAAGTACTCCGTAGATGATTTTTTGGGGGAAGTTCAACGAGATGCGCAAAATAAAGATTATTTAGCTTTTGGTTTGGACGGTCACTTATTGGTGAAAAATATTGTAGAATTATTCCTAAAATTGAACGGGGAATTTTTAAGACAGCCAAATGAAATGTTTGGATTGCTCAATAAATTGGATAGTGATTTTTGTGGTATTCTTAAAGATTTTTATAAAGAAAATAATATTGATCGGAAAAAAAATATTTTAGAAAAGCTCGTAAAATATATTTATAAAAAATCAGGCGGGCCGTTGCCCCAGCAGTGGAAAGTTCTTTAATATCTTGGGTAAAAGGAGGCGGGAATCAATGTTTGTATATGTTGGTGGCGTGTCAGGAGTTGGCAAATCAAAAATTGTAACGGAGACAGAAAAGTTGTCACGAAAACATGGAATCAAAATGGAATTAATCAATGGAACAACTATTCTTTATGAATTGACCGGTGTGACAACTATGGGCGAATTGCAAATATTATCTGAAAGCGCAAGATTAGATCTCCATATGAAGATGAATCAAAGATTATATGAGATAGACCGTCAAGATCCGGAAACTATTCGGGTAGCTGATGGATATTTTATGTATTTTGATGTTCCAAAAGTATCAAAATGTGACATTAGAGAGCTTCAGCCATGGAATAAAAATCAAATTTTAGGAATTGCGATATTAATTGCTGAACCACGCATCATTTTAGAGCGCCGTTTTCAAGATATAGAAAAGCGTCCAGATAGAAAGTGTGATTTAGAGGCGTTGATTCAGGAACAGAACATGGAGATTGAAGATGTCTCGTTGCAAGCTGCTAAGATCAATATGTCGCCTTGTTTTATAAGAAATGAAACAACGGAAAATCCGACAGCCGCAGAGATGCTTTGTCGCTTTATTAAAAATCTAGCTACAGAAATGTAGCTTTTTTATTTTTTTAGAAGTAAGATCGAATTATATAATTAGGAGGATGACAATGAAATATCAAACACCAAAAGGAACAAGAGATTTTCTCCCG
>JBBUEO010000038.1:5703-13283 GCA_038056915.1 Patescibacteria group bacterium | reverse complement strand
TTCCATATGCCAGTGGAAACATTCGCCAAGATGATCTCTTTTAGTTGGTCCAGTATGAATCCACCAGTTAAAAGGCGGAAATTTTAAAGTTTGATTGAGCCTGCCTAAAACATCGTAAATAATTTTCGCCATATTTTCTCTTTCACCCTGGGAAATATCTTCAAAAAAACCTTGATGTTTTTTGGGCAATAGCCACATCTCAAAAGGAAAACGAGCGGCAAAAAAAGTAAATACAATAAAATCATTATTCTCAGCCACTACTCTAACTTGCTGTTTTTTCTCCTCTTCGATCATCGCACAAAAAACACATTTCTTTTTTTCGTCAAAATATTTTTTCGAGCCGACTAATTCTTCTTCAATCAAATTAGGGATAATTGAGGAAGCAAAAAACTGCGAATGAGGATGTTCAATCGAAGCCGCCGCCTCGGGGCCCAAGTTGTGAATCGGCATGGCGTATTCGACAATTGGATTCTTTTGAAAATATTGATAGCGGTTTTGATAAACGCTTAATAACTCATCTAAAAGCTCCCAACCCCCTTCGTAAATTTCGGTTCCGTGGTCTTTGACGATAATGACTTCATGGCCGCCTAAAGATTTGGTGGAAAAATATAATTCCCCGCTTTCGGTAATTACATCCTTGTCATCTTGGAAAGCCGGATATTTATTGGGAATGGTATAGATGCGTTTTGTCTCCGCTTCTTTAATACTAAATTTATAAGCGCTCTCGGGATTAGTTAAACAAAAAGGGCATTTCCCGTCAAGATGGCGTTTGGGCGCCGCCGCCATCACAAAATCTTCGGGCCTTTTGGCCCTTTCCGGGGCAATCACTACCCATTTGCCGGTAACGATATTTTGTCTTAATTTAGCCAACTTTTCCTCCAATTTCTAAATTCTAAACTCTAAATCCTAAACAAATTCTAAATTCCAATTTTTAAAATTTGTGATTTGGGATTTGTTTAGAAATTAGGATTTCGGATTTATCATTTTATCCCTTCTTCGACATATTTATGATAATGAGCCATTGCCACTGCCAAACCGTCAGCAGCGTCATCAAAACCGGTTTTTTTACCAGAACTAATATCTCGTCCTGGTCTCAAAGCTTTAATTACTTCGGCAATAACCTCTTTTTTTTCACTCCGGCCATAGCCAGTTACGGCCAATTTAACCTGCATCGGCGTATATTCGAAAGTCTGCAAGGCTAAGCTTTTCTTGGCACAGGCCAGTAAAATTACCCCTCGGGCCTCGGATATTTTCATAACGGTTTTTTGATTATGAAACATGAATAAAAGCTCGACCGCCACCTGGTCGGGCTGATATTTCTCTATCAAACTCATTATATCATTAAAGACACGGTTAAGTCTCTCGCCGGGAGTTTTTAGCTTATCAGTCTCAATGCAACCGTGACTTACCCAAGAAATCGAACCGTCTTTTTGGGATACTTCTATTATTCCAAAACCGCAACGGGCGGTGCCCGGATCGATACCTAATATTTTCATATCATCTCCTTTGGCAGATCAAAATTAGGATAAATCGCTACCACATCATCCAGATTTTCGATTTTCTCCATCATCGTAAGTATATTATTAATTTCCTTTTCATCTTCAATTTTTACCACATTTTTAGGCTCCCAGGAAAGACTTGCCTCTTTAACAGAGATTTTTTGGTCTTCGAGCGCCTTTGAGATTTCCGAAAGTTTTTCTGGCCGAGTATAAACAGTAATTTCTCCGTTTTGTTCTTCAAAATCTTCGGCTCCCAAATCAATAATTTTCAATTCAATTTCTTCTTGTTTAGGTGCCGCTTCAATTACCAATTTGCCCATCCGATCAAATTGATAAGTAACCGCCCCTGCCCCCGCTAATTTACCTTGGTATTTATTCAAAGTATTTTTAATTTCCGCGGTCGTCCGATTCTTATTGTCGGTCGCCGCTTCAATAATCATGACAATTCTCGCTGGACCGATGGCCTCATATAAGACCTCTTCGATTTTTGTCCCCTCAATTTCGCCGCTTCCGCGCTTGATGGCACGATCAATACTTTCTTTAGGCATATTAATTGCGTGGGCTTTTTCAATCGCTACTTTGAGATTTAGGTTAGTATTCGAATCATTGCCGTTTTTAGCGGCAACAATAATCGCTTTGGCGAGTTTACCAAAAAGTTGACCGCGTCTTAAATCGGCCGTCCCTTTCTGACGCTTAATTTGGCTCCATTTACTATGTCCCGACATTCCTCTCCTCGCTGGCATTCATTTCTTTTAACTTTTCCGTAATTATCATAGCCGATTCATACCTATTAAACAACCCTAAGGCATTTTTACAAGCCCTTAATTACCGTATATCCCTCTCCGTCGGAGGAAATCTCAATCGTCTTGTCTTGATCAGTCCGAAAAATCCGCACGGCATATTGTTTGAGGAAATTGATAGTGCTGGCCGCCGGATGGCCATATTTATTATCTTTGCCGGCAGAGATGACTGCAATTGCCGGCCGAACAGCTTTTAAAAAATCTTCGCTTAAGCCATTTTTGCTCCCATGATGGGCGACTTTTAAGACTGTCGCAAAAATATCTTTATCAATTAATTTTTTCTGGACTTCAATTTCAGCATCGCCGGTAAAAAGGACGGAAAATTTTTTAAAATCCAAACGATTAACGATTGAAGCGTTATTGGGATTGTCAATTTTGGTATTCTCAAGAGAGGATAGGGGATAGAGAACCGTGATTTTGACCTCGCTAAAATTTTTACTATCCCCCTCTTTAGGAGAATAAGAGGTGATATTTTTTTGACTAATTTCTTGCTGCCAATTTTCGTAAGTTGCCGAAGAGTAGTCTACTTTCGTCTCCCAGACTTCCTCGACTTGGTAGCGTCTAATGACTTCCGATAGCCCGCTTAAATGATCAGCGTGAGGATGAGTCAAAATTACTAAACTAATTTCACGGTCGCCCAAATCCATTACTTTTCCCAACTGATTTAATACTTCATTTCCCGGCCCTCCGTCAATTAGGATATCCCCGCCGCCTGGAGTTTTAATATAGCTTGCATCACCCTGGCCGACATCTAAAAAATAAACCCTAAGATCGCCGGCGGCTTGTGGTCTTGCAAACAAGGCGATGCTGGTTACCACTGCTAAAACTACCAGTGCCCCAATAATTAATTTAAGATTAAATCTTTGACGAAACATTTTTCAAAGCCATTTTTATTCTACTTTTGCTGCCATATTTTATCATAATAACACCAATAATTAAAAAGAAAATTACCATCCACCACCAGCTGGCAGTTTTTAATTCATAAGACGCCCAAGAAAGTTTGGAAAAACCCTCGACTACTACTATTATATATTTTAAAAACACAAAGCCAAGAAAACCAAAAGCTTGCCCCAAAGGAAGCCATATTAAGCCAGCTAGAACAATTACAAAAATTAAAGCCATTGTCGCCGGGATGATCCATAAAATCAAAATATTAACCATTGGCGAGACAATGCTCAAGCGGCCAAAATAAAAAACCAAAATCGGCAATACCATAATTTGCGCGCTTAGGGTTTCTGATAAAGTTGATTTAATAAATCCCGGCAATAATTTGACCAATTTGAAATTAGCAATAATTTCTGATGAATAAACCAAACCGATAAAAGCCAAAAACGACAGCTGAAAGGAAATATCAAATTTGACCGCATAAGCGTTAAAAAACAACATTACATTGGCGACAAATAGTAGCAAAATTGTCATATTTATTCTTCGGCCTTCAAAGTGTCCAAAAGCCACCAATCCGGCTAAAATCCCCGCTCTAATTACTGATGCTGGCGCCCCGGTCATTATTACAAAAGAAAAAATAATTAGAAGTGAACCCCAAAATTTTACCTTGCGGCCGAACAATCCTAAAAATAAACCAAGATAAACAATCATAATTGTCAGATTATAGCCGGAGACGGCAATAATATGGGTTGTGCCGGTGCGGTTAAAATCTGACATTAACGAATCCGGGATATTTCTTTTTGAACCCAAGATAAGCCCCGCGGCGAAAGAAGCATAGGGCTCGCTTAAGACTTGATTTAGAGTTTCTTCAAAGCGGTCGCGGATTAGATAGCAAAGACGATAAAAACGGTTGCCATTTTCGCCGGTTTTTATGATTTCAGTCGGGTTATAAACAACCCCTAAAATCCCTTGATGGAATAAATAATCATTCGACTTGGTGATGATGCCAGAAAATTTTAAAATATCACCATAATGATATTCCGGATAGCGGCCGGTGACAACTTGGATTTTTTGATCTTGAAATCTAATTTGAAAGCGGCTTTGATTGGAGAAAAAATCCGGATGATTAATAATTTGACCTTCAATCTCAATTTCCTGCTCAAAGACAAGGGTAATATTTTTCTGGCGAATGTCCCAAAAGTTAAAATAGCCCAAACCGATGACTAGTCCCAACAAACAAATCATCATTAAAAACCATATTTTTTCTCTCCGCCAAATAACCAAGGCGGTCACCAAACCAATTGCCAGTCCCACCGCCCAGGCAAAATCTAAAGGTATCAAATCACCTAAAAATATTCCTGCCGCTAAAGAGGCCAAAAAACCGATAACGAATTTTGATTTACCGATTGCTTGAAACTTCATTAATTACATTGTATAATAAACTTTGTATGAGAAAGAAAAAAACAATTAAAATTCAAGAGTTTCAATCCCAAATCAATCAATTAAAGCATGGCTGGCAGCGCACCCAGGCCGATTTTGAAAATTATCGCAAAAAAACCGATACCGAGCGGGGGGAAATTTTGAAATTAATGAAAGCCGACTTTATCGCTAAAATTACCCCAGTTTTAGATAATTTCCGCCGCGCTTTTAAACATACACCTAATAATTCCGAATGGGTAGAAGGCATCCGCCAAATCCAAAAACAACTCGAAGAAATCTTGGCTTCTGAGGGTTTAGAAAAAATCCCCGCCAATCCCGGCGATAAATTTGACTGCAATTTGCATGAGGCAATTTCCTGTGAGCCAAACAAAAATATCCCTTCAGACCATATAATTGCCCAAGTCGAATCCGGCTGGCAATTTGAAGACAAAGTCATCAAGCCATCAAAAGTCAGAGTCTCAAAGGGAAAATAGCTCAGAATAAATCTATCCCCCCCACAATGGCACCTTGGAAGTGTCATTTTCCGGCATCTTCGATAAGTAAGTGTTTTATTCTTGAAAGTTCTTTCTGATAGGCAATCCTGCTATTAACAAATTTTTGATATTTATCAGAGTTGATATCTATAATATCTTTCCAGTCACAAATCCCGTTTGTAATCTTTCCGAGATATTCATTATACGAGCTAAATTGCCATTTCTCTGGTTTTTTTACCAAATTAGCTGATACTGGATTAAGATGAATATAACGAGTCAAATGAAGTAGTTGGCTATCAGTGTTAACTAAAATACTTTTAAAATGGCTTTCCCACAGTGGGCCTCTTCGGTGATGATATAGATTAAAATACCTAGAAAAACTATTAAGCAACTTAGTAAGATATTTAGTTATACCATTGTCAATGTTTTGTTCAAGCAATAGATGAATATGTGTTGGCATTAAACAATAAGCAACAATGTTGATTAATTTGGGACTATTATTTTTAATAGATCTAAGATAATCCTGCTGGAAGTTCTTATTAAGTGCGATGAAATTTGAATACTTATAGGCAAACCCAGAATAGCGATAAAAATCCATGATTTTCATTAATCTATAACAATCGTTTTGATTTTTAAAGATCTTAAATTGAGCAATACTACGGCTAATAATATGGTAGTAACACCCGCTTACAAGTGGGTCTTTCCTCATATTTGTATTATACAATTTCCCACTGACACTTTGGAAGTGTAAGTGGGGATACTTTTTATGCTATTTATATCATAAACCATCTTACTGACTATTCCAATATTTTGCAAAATATGTAAATAGTTTGTAAGAATAACTACATATTTCCTGATTTAACCTCTAAGGTTAAGGAGATATTAGCTACCCCAGATTCCAATAATACCAGGAATATTGACTTTTTGGTTTGGACGCGATATTATAATTATTGTTATGAAATCCTGATGTCCACCATAGGGAGAGGAACATCGTGAAAAGGAACACCGCGCAGAAGATAGTTATTGCCACAGCCGTAATGCTCGCCGCCGGGCTCGGGTACCTCATCATCAGACTGATAGTCCGTCATTGGCGCTACGTCTGCCCGTGGTCGTTCTTTACCATCATCTCCTTGGTAGTTGCCGTCTTCATCTTCCAGGCAGTCAAGGGGGAGGAAGATTTTGCAAGAACCAGGCAGGCATGGTGGATCGCAGGGATAGTCTTCTGCCTGCTTGAGTGCCTGAATTTCCAATCTGCTTTCTTCCACTACCACATAGACAGACTCGAAAAGCAATTCATCTATGTCGCCAGAACCGCTCCCCGGGATATCACCGATGATCGACGACTAAACTACTACGGCGAACTCGATAAGATCATCGTCCAAAAAAACCGACTGCTTCGCCGATATCATTACCGCGATCTTGGGGGTTGGTGGGTAGACACAGAACGCGGACCGGAAATCAGATCAATGTACGAGTGGTCGCCATTCGGGTTGTTGTAACCCCAAAGGTCCAGAACGATCGAATGCCTAAGGCCTTGGAAAGAATCCAGGGCCTTACTGCTATTAACGGCGGGGCTTGACCCCGTAGAATTCCTTTCTGTAAAACGGCTTACAGCCTGTTATTACAGAAGCGTCATCTACAGGGTCTTCGGGGTGCACTGAACTTCGTTCTAGTGCACCCCTTGACAAAATGTAAAGTATACTTTACAATATATATTAGAAGTAAAATTAATGTAATATCCGCCTTCGCTCTTGGCATTCCACTCGGATTATTCATCCGTGTTCCATCCAGGATGCTTCGGCGGACTTCCTGAACTCCCGCCTAAGGCGCGATTCAGGAGCGGAGGTTAATATGTCAAAAATTATTGGTATTGACTTGGGAACTACTAACAGTGTGGTGTCGGTGATTGAGGCCGGAAAACCGAAAGTCATTCCCACAGCTGAAGGCGGCAATCTTTGTCCATCAGTGGTGGCGACTTCCAAAGATAATCAACGATTAGTCGGCCAGCTGGCTAAACGCCAGGCGATTACTAATCCGGAAAATACCATCTTTTCAGTTAAGCGCCTTATCGGCCGGCGCTGGGAGGAAGAGGAAATCCAAAATGATCTAAAACTTCTACCGTACAAAATTGTCAAAGCCGGCACTGGCGTCAAAGTGGTGATGGCCGACAAAGAATGGTCACCGCAGGAAATCTCGGCTTTTATTTTAAAAAAACTCAAAAACGACGCTGAAAGCTATCTCGGCGAAAAAGTCAATGACGCGGTTATCACTGTGCCGGCCTATTTTAATGATTCCCAGCGCCAAGCCACTAAAGACGCCGGTGAAATTGCCGGGCTAAATGTTAAAAGAATTATTAATGAACCGACTGCCTCATCTTTAGCTTACGGTCTCGATAAGAAAAAAGAAGGCCACATCGCAGTCTATGACTTTGGCGGCGGCACTTTTGATATTACCATTTTGGATATTGGCGACGGCGTCTTTGA
>JBBUEO010000038.1:3406-5603 GCA_038056915.1 Patescibacteria group bacterium | reverse complement strand
CGCCAGCGCCCCGCGGCCTTCCTCAAATTGAAGTCACTTTTGATCTTGACGCTAATGGGATTTTAAATGTCAAAGCTCAAGATAAAGCCACTTCTAAAGAACAGAAAATCACCATTACCTCCTCATCCGGACTTTCTAAAGAAGAGATTGAAAAAATGAAGACTGAAGCCACCACTCACGAAGAAGAAGATAAAAAAAGAAAAGAATTAATTGAAACTAAAAATTTGGGCGAAAACTTAGTTTATACTTCGGAAAAAGCCTTAAAAGATGCTGGTAATAAAGTCCCGGAAACTGATAAAAAGGAAATTGAAGAAAAAATTTCCGAGCTCAAAGAAGCCCTTAAAACCGATGATCAGGAAAAAATCAAAACTGCTTCTGAAACTCTAAGTTCGGCAATTCAAAAAATCGGTCAAGCGATGTATCAACAGGCAAAGCCTAATGAAAAATCGCAGCAAGAAGACAAAAAAGACGAAAAAACCGAAGCAGAGAAAAAGGACGAAAAACCGGACAATAAATAAATTAACCTAATTTCTAATTGACCTAATTATTCTAAATAAATCCCAAATTTGAAATTTCCCAAGTTGGGAATTAGGATTTGATTAGGTCAATTAGGTTAATTAGAATAATTAGATATTTTATTATTGATGAATAAAGACTATTATAAAATCCTGGGGGTTTCTAAAAATGCTTCTCCTGATGAAATAAAACGCGCTTACCGGAAACTCGCTCACCAATATCATCCGGATAAAAATTCCGGTTCAGCCGAGCGTTTTAAGGAAATCAATGAGGCCTATCAGATTTTAAGCAATCCGCAAAAAAAAGCCCAATACGATCAATTTGGGACGGCTGATTTTGGCGGCTTTTCCGGCCAAGCAGGACAGGGAGCTTGGGATTTTCGCGATTTTGAAGGATTTGGAACTCGCGGTTTTAGTTTTAATTTCGGCGGGCTCGGGGATATTTTTGAAGATTTTTTTGGCGGGGCATTTTCTCAAGTTCAAACCGAAGTCGAAATTGGGCTTACTTCAGCGCTTTTAGGTGATAATCTGCGTTTAAAAACTAATACTGGCGAGGAAATTACTCTTCGAATTCCGTCTGGAACTTTGGACGGAACCACTTTTAGATTTCCTGGCAAAGGTATGGCTACCCGTAGAGGCCGCGGTGATTTGTTGGTGACTGTCAAAGTAAAAATCCCCCGCCATCTTTCGCGGGAACAAAAAGAACTCTTAGAGAAGTTGAAGGGGACGGGGATGTAATTTCTAATCCCCTTGTTGACAGCAGAAAATGAATGTTGGATAATGGAGATAGGTAAATAAATACGCCCCGCACAATTCCTTTCTGCAAAACTGACTACGTCCTGTTATTGCAGAAGCGTTATATGCGGGACTTCCTGAGCTTTCTTTCTGCTTTCGCAGAAGCGAAACTCGGGAGCGGAGGGGATTTTTAATATGCCTGGACCTTCATGGGATTTGGCAATCACTGTCTTTTTCTTAATCGGCATTGCCTTTGGCTATATTTTACAAAGAGAAAAAATTATTGCCACCCTTTTGAGTGTTTATGTTTCTTTGGTTGTCACCCAAGTTTTTGCCGGCAATGTTTTTGAATTTTTCCAAGGCGACAAAGTCATTTTCGATAAAGTCTGGATTCGTTCAGGCGCCACCCCTTTTACCATTAAAGTTGTCCTCTTTATGGCGATAATTATGTTGTTATCCACAAAGGGTGGGATTTCCGGCTCCAAAGCCAAGGGGCTGCTTTCGCCAATTGAAATTATTATTCTTTCCTTTTTAACCACCGGGCTAATCTTGTCCTCGATCTTTTTCTTTATGACCCCCGAAGCCCGCGAGGCCTTTATGGCCAGCTCCCGGCTAGCGACTTTTGTAATCAAATATTATCCGATCTGGGTGGCCGCGCCAGTAGTGGCTTTGATTGCCCTCGGCTTTTTTAGAAAGACCTCTTCGAGTTCATCCGACTAACCAATAAATTGTAATATTGACCGACGAATTTACTATTCACGAATAAACGCTAATATATCTTATTCGTGTATATTCGTGATAAAAGATTCGTTGGATGTTCTACTTTAGAAAATAGTCATCACATACATCACTGCCCCGGAGATTATCGCCACTGAAATGTTGTCGTCAATCCCCCAGGGAATGAGTTCAACAATCGCCGCTGTCAAAGCCCCGACGATAAACATTGG
>JBBUEO010000038.1:0-3306 GCA_038056915.1 Patescibacteria group bacterium | reverse complement strand
AGCATAAATTTCCGGTCTAAAAATAAATAAAGAAGAGGGAAAATTACTGCTAATGGCCGAAGGATTGTTCGCCAAAATCTAATTTCTTTGGTGGCTTCGGGAGAAAGTTTGAAAAGAGCCAATTTTTTGATATTAAAGAGAGTAAAAATCCACATTTGCATAAGCAAAACCATGATAAACATTGTGGTTGGATTAATTTCTGCTCTGGTTAAAAAAAGCAAAATAAATGCCGGGAGCGAAAAAAGACCGATTATTTCCGGTGAGGCAATAATAAAAAGAAACAAGGCCAAGGCGGCAATTGGGATGAGAATTTCTAAGGCAAACCAATGATTAAAAATTGCTTTGCCAAAAATAAAGAAAAAAATTCCCAAAGATGTCGCTTGACCTTCTCCGCCGCGAAAACGAAGATAAAAAGGGAAAATGTGACCCAAAATTGCCGCGTAGCCGCTTAAATAAATAATAATTTCCGGAGCATGCAATTTCCAAGCAATCAACATCGCTAAGAGTCCTTTGGCAAAATCGTAAGTACCGCAAATGATTGCCGGACCGATCCCGAGAACTTTTTTAACATTTCTTGCGCCGGCATTGCCGGTGCCATGTTGACGAATATCAATTCCACGAAGAATTCTACCCAAAATATAAGCTGGTGAGATAGAACCTAATAGATAACCTAAAATTATTGCACTAATATTTAACCACAACATTTTAATAATTTTCTTATACTAAACCAATAATATAATAACTGCCTAACAGCAAAAGCAAAACCGCCGCCAGCAAATTTAGCCAAGTAATAAATTTGGGGGAGGCCACCCAAATTCTCATGGTTGTAAAAGCAACCAGAAAAACAATAATCTCGTCGAGCATATAGAAAAAAAGAAAGATGCCAAGATAAGCAAGTGTCGAGGATAAAGGAAGATTAGTATTCGTCAAAACACCGGCAAACAAGACCGGCAAAGCGGCTGAACAGGGAAATTCCACTACCGTAATTGCAATCGCAAAAATAAAAACTGCCCCAATTAAAGCCAAAATGCCCTTTTGGGTGGTAAATACTTTTTGTAATTTGTAGGAAAGCTTTTGGGAAATTCCCCCAAATTCGCAAGCAGTATTATTTTTACGAAATTTCAAAAATTCACGGAAAAAATAAATCCCAGCGACAATTGATAGTACGCCAATAACGAGTTCCATCTTTCGTATATAAATAGAGAAAAATGAAAATAACGAATGCCAAAGAAAAATTAATAAACCATAAATAATCGCGGTTGTTAGAATAAAAACGATTCCTAAAATTAGCGTTTTTGTTCTCGATCGAAATGCCAAGACAATTCCCAAGATTAGTACTAAAGCCCCCAAAGAACAAACATTAAACCCATCGAAAAATCCCAAAATCACCGCTAAAGCTGGCAATGAAAATTTGCTAAGGTCAACTTCGCCAATAATCGGCAGTTTGTTTTTGCCCAATGAGAACTGGGAGTTCTTGTCTTCGGCGCCTGAAATAATATAATCTTCAATTTCTTTGCCGGTTGTTTCTTTATTATCAAAGCCGAAAAAAAATCGGTTGCCAATAAAAGTTATTGGCACTATTCCTCTCATGGCTTGAGGCACTTGATATTTTTGATAAAAATCTTCTAAAGCTTTTTGGGTTTCGCTTTGCGAATACTCATATTTAATAATTTCAATTTGGGGATATTTTTGAACCAACTCATCTAAAAAGACTTTTTCTTGAGCACAATTTAGGCAAGTCTCACTATAAAAATAAACGATTTGGTTTTTTTCTTGGGCAAAACCAATTGTTGGAATAAATAAAGAAAACCCCAAAAGTAATATTATAATAATTTTTTTCATGGACATTCTACATTATCCAATAAAAGTTAATAAATGAAAAGAGGGTTTTTAGTCCAATGGCTCAGGTGGTATGCCGTTAAAATGGATGGTGTTATTTTCTAATAATAAATCCGACTGACGGCAAGAGCTCGCGGATGATTGGAATCTTGGTCAACCAATGTATGCGGCCTAAAATATCAGTAGTTTTGATAATTTTAAAATTCGCTTGTTCGATATAAGAGCATATTGATCTATAAGTCATTGGCCATAACCCAAGCTCGGCTAAATTATTTGCTTTTATTTTACGACTCATTATTGTATTGGAAAAATGTTTCGCCAGCCGAAAACCAAAATACTGAAAGGGTTTTATATCTTGGCCCGATAGGGGAGACCACCAAGGAGGAATCATAACATAGGCGATTCCTCCGCTTTTTAAAACCCGGTGCATTTCTTTCAGAGATTTTAATTTAAGATTAGTCGGGATGTGCTGAAGGACGCCCCGGAGAATAACAATATCAAAAGCTCTATCCCCGAACGGCAACTTGTCGGCGGTTCCAATAAAAGTTTTATGGACAAATCCTCCAACTGGCCGGCGGGGTTCTAAATTAATCGCTTGACAATTTCTTTTTTGGGTTAAAATTTTACAAAATTCCCCTCGCTCGCCACCAATGTCCAAGACTTTTTTATTTTCGAGATCAACAAATTCTTCGAGCTCATCAATCAAAAGTTCAGCTAAATATTCACGTGCCTCATAAAACCCGCGATTCCCTCGAAGAGCGAATTTGATTAAAGTCAAATAATGCCGAACAATATTCATATTAAATTCAAAGATATATATTAAAAAATCTAAATCATCACTACTATACTACGCAGTATGGTAGTGATAAACTCAAGACACTCTGATATCTCAAATTTTTATATTTCAAACAATCTGCGTATAAGTGGGCTTCCTTTAGTTTTAAAATGGATCTTGTTGATGGTGTTTTCGCTCATCCCCATATCATGACAAATTTCTAGATAGGTTTTCTTTTCCATCAATAACTTTGCCGCTAAAAGCCGACGTGAGAAATCCTTGACTTCAGCGGAAGAAAAAATATCACCAATAAACAGCCCTAAATCTCCGGCTTTAAGATTGGTTAAAATTTTAAAAAATAATTTCTTTGCTTCCTGATCAATTCCTTTTTTGGGCATTCTATCCTCCTATTCTAATTTAACACTTCTTAACTGCAAAGTATAGTAGTGATATCACAAAGCAAATGTTGATTTTAGTATAAATTTAAGATAGAATTATTAATAGATGGGCCTGTAGCTCAGTGGTAGAGCGTCACCCTTTTAAGGTGAGCGTCGTGGGTTCGATCCCCACCAGGCCCTCCATTTAGAAAGTGGAACTTTGTAAAAGATAGAATTAGCCTTAAGAGAAGTAGGAAAAGCAAGAAAGACCGTTTTAGGTCTTTTTTGTTACCAAAAGGGCGGATGAGATATTTT
>JBBUEO010000037.1:20584-23063 GCA_038056915.1 Patescibacteria group bacterium | reverse complement strand
TACTAAAAAAGACTTATTCCTGTCATCTCTTGTGGTATTTCTAAACCCATTATTTTTAAAATTGTCGGGGAGACATCCGATAAAATTGGTTGACGCGAAAAAGTCACCAGCGGTTTTTGGTAACGGCTGTCTTCAGAGGCAATGATAAAAGGAACCGGATTTATTGTGTGTTCGGTATGGGGATCGCCAGAATTGGGATTAATCATTTGTTCAGCGTTACCATGATCAGCAGTGACAATTACCACCTGTTTTTTAGAAAGTAATTCTTTTAAAACTACATTTAAACATTTATCAACCACCTCACAGGCCCTGATGGTGGCTCGCAGGTTGCCGGTATGACCAACCATATCTGGGTTGGCGAAATTAGCAATTGAAAAGTCAAAAGCACCAACTGATTTTTTCATCTCATCAGTTACTTTTAAGGCGCTCATTTCCGGCTTCAAATCATAAGTGGCAACTTTAGGAGAAGGAATAAGTTCTCTTGTCTCGCGCGGAAAAGGTTTTTCTTTGCCACCATTGAAGAAATAAGTTACATGAGCGAATTTTTCGGTTTCAGCTAAATGAAATTGTTTTAACGAGTATTTAGCAATATTTTTCGCCACTGGGTTTAAAACTCCACCAAGTCTGAAAACCACTTTAATAGGTAATTTTTCTTCATATTCTTCGTGAAAAGAAAAAGTCGCAAAATATAAATTTTTAATAAATTTTTTTCGATTAAAACTGTGAAATTTTTCTAATGAAAAAGCCCAGATTATTTCCCGAGTTCGGTCAGCTCGAAAATTAAAAAATATCAAGCCATCGTTATCATTAATCGGAATAAAGGGCTGATCTTTATTGGCAATAATAGTCGGCGGAATAAATTCATCGGTCATACCTTGACGATAAGCGGAACTGACGGCTTGTTGAGGACTTTCAGCCGCTGGCCCTAAACCTAAGGTTAAAATATCATAGGTTTTTTTAATTCTATCCCAGCGATTATCACGGTCCATCGCATAATAACGACCTGAAATCGAAATAATTTTCCCTAATGAAATTGAATTAATTTTTTCATTTAGATTTGAAATGTAAGATAAAGCCTTCATTGGATCGGTGTCGCGACCATCAGTGAAAATATGCAGATACACCCGAGGAAAATTTTTTGCTTTAATCAAATCTAAAAGAGCAAAAAGATGATCAATATGGGAATGGACACCGCCGTCAGAAAGCAATCCCATAATATGAAGATTGCTTTTAAATCTAACGCAATGTTCAATTGCTTCCAAAAGGATTGGGTTTGCAAAAAAACTTTTATCGTTAATTAAAGCCGTGATCCCAGGCAAGTTTTGTCTGACAATTTGTCCAGAACCTATATTTAAATGACCAACCTCCGAATTTCCAGGTTCATGAATTGGTAAGCCGACCGATTCTTCGGCTGCTTTTAAGATAGTATGAGGGTATTTTCGCCAAAGCGAATCCATTGTTGGGGTCTCGGCAGTTTCAACCGCGTTACCGCCCCAAGAAGGAGCGTACCCCCAGCCGTCAAGAATAATTAAAGTTAACTTTTGAATATTCATTTTAACCTACTAAATAACATCTTTTAATGATCTACCGGACATATCTGCCGGAATCGGTAAACCTAACAGATCTAAAATTGTTGAAGTGACATCTGCTAAAACACCTGTTGGCTCAAGAGCAGCATAATTCATTTTATAATTCAAATCAATAGTTTTTAATTCCCTAAAGCGTTTTTCTTCAATTCCCAGGATAAGAGGAACTGGGTTGGTGGTGTGTTCTTTGTCAATTTCGCCGGTCTCCGGATTAATTATTTGTTCAGCATTACCGTGATCCGCAGTCACCACTAATCTTCCAGAATGACTAAAAACCTTTTCACTAACTTGTTTTAGACACTTATCAACAGTAATGATTGCTTTTTTAACAGCTTCCATATTGCCGGTATGACCAACCATATCCGGGTTAGCAAAATTCATAACGGTAAAAACAGGTTTATCTTGATCAAAAATTTTTTCAAAACTGTCAGCAACTTGTTTAGCGTTCATTTGAGGACTTAAATCATAGGTTGCAACTTTGGGAGAGGGGATTAATGACCTGATTTCTTTGGGGAAGGGTTTTTCGGTACCTCCATTGAAAAAGTAGGTTACATGAGGATATTTTTCGGTTTCTGCTAAATGAAGTTGAACTAAATTATTTTCAGCAATTATTTTAGCCAGCTGGTTTGTAATTTTTTCGGCGAAAAAAGCCACCTTAACTTGAGGCTGCGGTTCAAAACCGTAATTAGTAAATGAAACAAAAAAAATATTTTTCAAAATTTTATGCCGATCAAAAGACTTAAAATCAATATCAATTATACTGGTCGATAATTGTTTCATCCGATCAGGACGATAATTAAACAAAATAATTGCATCATTATCGGAAATTCTTGGGGTATCTTTGATTGTCAAAGGTTTAATAAATTCATCGCTTTGACCTTGATCGTAAGCAG
>JBBUEO010000037.1:7054-20484 GCA_038056915.1 Patescibacteria group bacterium | reverse complement strand
AGCCAAAAGATGATTTAAGTGTGAATGAACCCCGCCGGCTGATGCCAAACCAATCAAATGGACGTTAGAGTGATGAGTTTTGGCAAACTCAAAGGCTGAAAGCAATTCGGGATTACTAAAAAATGATTTGTCTTCAATTGACTGATTAATTCGAGGTAGATTTTGCATAATAATTCTTCCGCAGCCTAAATTTAAGTGACCGACTTCCGAATTTCCCATTTCTGCCCAAGATAATCCAACCTCTTCCCCGGAGGCATGAAGTCCGGTATGGGGATAGTTTTTTAATAAATAATCAAAATAAGGAGTAGCGACCTGCAAGGTTGGATTTCCATCAAATAAGGGATTTAAGCCCCAGCCGTCCAAAACGACTAAAACTAAGGGATTCATTTAAACTCTCTTTGAATTTCTTCTAATCGCTGATATTTAAGCAGCCTTTCCTTTGGGATCGGGGCGCCAGATTTAATAAATTTAGCTGCGGTGGCAACCGCTAAATCAGCAATAAAAGTATCATTTGTTTCTCCTGATCGGTGAGAGACAACATGAGTATAATCAGCCTTTTTGGCTAAGGCGATAACTTCCAAAGTTTCAGTCAAAGTGCCAACTTGATTTACTTTAATAATAATACCGTTAGCAACCAGGTTATTGATCCCTTTTTGCAGAAGTTTTTTATGGGTAGCGAATAAATCATCGCCTAAAAGAAGGAAATCTTTTGATCCCTCTTCAAGTTCAAGTTTTAGTTGTCCGAATTTTTCCCAATCATATTCCCCAAATGGATCTTCTATCGAAAAAATATTATATTTTTTGTGTAATTTCAAAATTTCTTCGTTGCTTATATGACAGTGATTACCTGCAATATCTAAACCTAAAAAAACCTCGTGGCCATTTTGAAAACCAGCCTCTGAGAGCCCTTGGACAATAATTTCTAAGGCCTCTTCATCATAAACAATATCAGGGGAAAAAGCGCCTTCTAAGCCGATTTTGAATTGAATTTTACGGTTATGAAGAATTTTTTCGATTTGGTGCCAAATTTTTATACCATTTTTGACTTGCGAGATGATTAAAAATTCTTGGATGCACAATTTATTGCCCCCGTGTTTTCCGCCACAAATCATTACCATCATCGGTGTGGGAACTGCTGGTTTAAGTTCAACCCCGGAAATTTGACAAAAATACTGGTTTAAATATTGGTATAAAGGTATTTTTAAGAAATTAGCCGCAGTTCTAGCTGTTGCCAGCGAAACCCCTAAAATGGCATTAGCTCCCAGTTGAGATTTTTCTTCGGTGCCATCTAGTTCAACCATTGTTTGATCAATTTCAGCCTGTTTTTGAATATCCATACCAATTAATTTAGGAGCGATGATTTTGTTAATATTTTCACATCCAACTTTGGGATCAACCAAAGTGGCTTCTTTTTTGCCGGTGGATGTTCCTGAAGGAACCGAGGCAATTCCACTCGCCCCGCTTTGAGTACGAATTTTAACCTCTATTGTCGGCATTCCCCGCGAATCATTGATGATTTGGGCTTCAATATCTTTTATTGTGCTCATAACCCTCCTTGATAATTTGCTCAAAAGTTATATTTTTACTTTCTTCTACTTCAGGTTGGTTAAAAGGATCAACCCCACGCAATTTTGATGAATAGTAAGCAACTAATTGGAAAAAGGCCAATAATTCGCCAACAGTTTCAGGATTCCTATCTTTGATACTCATAACTATTGTTGGCAGATGAGAATTTATTGAATCTTGAATTGTTCCTTGGGCTTCAAGAAATAAGGATCGAGATAAAAAAAGATTATTAAAAATATCGAGAGTTTTATTTTTATAGCTAATATCTTTTAGATTATTAGAAATATTTATTTTAAGATCTTGATTTTGTTTTTCTAAAATTGTGAATAAGCCAACCATATTTTTGGGGCCGCCAAAATACCGCTGAATTGAATGATGTTGAGTTTCTGGTCCAATGCCGGCAATGACGCTCATACCTTTATCATCTTTGGCAAAACTTTCATGAAAAAGCTGATCAATTAATCTAATAAATGCCCCTAAAAAATTAGAATAAACGGATAAAAAAATCTCGATAAAGCCTTGTTTTTCGGCTTGAAATAAAAGCAAAGATAGTATCAAGGCTAAATCTGGTTTACTAGTTTTTATTGCCGATGAATTAAAGAAATCAATTACTCCCTGGTTAATTTTTTCAATCGGCATCCCCGAAAAATAGGCGGGAGCAAAACCACTGGAGGTATGGCCTGTATAGCGACCGGAAATTTCTGGATGATGAATTATTGGCCAAAATAGTTTTTTAGCAATTTGCGATAGCGACCCTTGATTTTTATTTGTTATCGCTATTCCTTGATAGCCTAAATTGACAAAATAAAGAGTATTTTCAATGACCGAGATTGTTTCGCCAGATTTGGAAATTGACATAATCAGGGTATTGGTTTTGGGGTAAAGTCGAATAAGATTATTTAAAACATCAGGTTCAACGGTATCTAAAACAAATACTTTTTTGTTGGTACCAAGCATCCCTTCAAAAGAAAGAAAGGAATTAATCGACCCGCCGTTGCCGATAATTATCAAATTTTCATATTTTAAACAAGGATCTAAAATTTTTTTTAAATTATCAAAATCTTCTTGGTAAGAAACAAAATCCGGTACCGGATCTAAAGAAAATTGTAGAGCTTTCTTTTCAATAGCTTTTTGATCAATATCAAGATTATAAAATTTTAAATCAATTCTCATCCTCTCCTTTTAAACCTCTCCTTTTAATATTGTTAATAATTTCGCTGATTCCTTGCTCAAGTGATATTTTAGGCTGATAATTTAATTCTTTTTTTATTTTAGTTAAATCCGCCAGTTGCTCTTTGGCGGTCCATTTTAATGGACTTTTGATAAATTTAGGAGGAATATTTTTTTGGAATACTTGATTAATAATTTTTACTAAGGTTATTAAATTATATGATTTAGCCGTACCAATATTAAAGACGGTAAAGCCATATTTTTTATCTTTTTTAATTATGGATTCAAATACCGCCACGACATCAGCAACATTGGTAAAATCGCGCTCTTGGGTGCCGTTACCATAGAGAATTGGCGATTGATTCTTATCAATTTCCCAAATAAATTGGCTGACTAAATTAGCGAATCTGCCCTTATGTTCCTCATGAAGTCCATAAATGCTCATAAATCGAAAACCGATAATTTCTAAATTATATAATTGACTATAAACATAAGCGGTTTCCTCCATAGTATGCTTAGTCACCGAATAAAAATTTGGCGGAGTAACTGGCTGATTCTCTTTTAATGGGGTTGGATTATCGCCATAAATTGAGGAAGTGGAGGCAAAAATGACTTTTTTGATTTTTTTTACTCGAGCGTATTCTAAAATATTCAAAAAGCCAATACAATTGTTTTTATAGGAACCAATAAGATCATTTTCAAACATAGGCGCCGAAGAAGCGGCCGCCAAATGAATAATATACTCAATTCCTGCCGGCAGATTTTTTAAGTCAGCGGCATTTTCAACATCGCCTTTAATAAAGATAACTTTCTTATCGAGATTTTCTTTTTTTCCCAAACTTAAATTGTCAAAGGCAATAATATGATATCCTTTACTTTGCAAAATGCTGGCAGCATTTGAACCAATAAAACCGGCTCCTCCGGTAATAAGGATTTTCATTAAACTTCCTTTCATTTTACTTATTTTAGCTTAACAAATAATGGTGTCAAATTCAAATTAACCTATGAGAATGGTATTCTGGGGAATTATTTTATTTTCTAAATCAATATTTTTAAGCTTTGCCCCATCGGCAATAACTGTATTTCTTAAAGTACAATTTTCAATTTGACATTTATCCATAACTACCGAATCAACAATCACCGTGTTAGCTATCATTGATTTTTGTCCAATATAAATTGAGCCGAATAATTGGCAATTTTTAGTTTTGTTTAAAATAATTTGTTTTTTTTCTTTTTGATGAAGGGCAAGATAGGATTCGTAAGAACCAATATCATACCATTGATTGCTAAAACGAAATGCGTAAACCGGCAGCCCCCGCTTTAAAAATTCTTCGATAAAAATCCCGATATTGTCAGGAAATTCAGCGGCAATTTCGCTTAAAGGCTGGTGAAATTTAGCTGGGATAAGGTAACAGGCAGTGCTTACTAAACTGCTTTCTGGATGCAATGGTTTTTCTTTAAAACTAATAATTCGATTTTTTCTGTCAACTAACAATACTCCAAATTTTCTTGCTTCGGTTAAACTTTTAATATCGTAGGCGCCGACAGCGGTTTTTCCTTTAAATTTTTTCAAAAAATCGCTGATTTTAAAGGAAAAGTAATTGTCCGCCGCCACTACTAAAATATCTTCTTTAATTTTTTTGTTTTTGATAACAATATCGATGGCTTTTAATGCCCCTATTTTATTTAAATTTTTAGGAATTTTTTCCAGAAAAATTTCAATTTTACGATCGGGATGGTATTTTTTTGCCCATAATGAAAAGTCTTTATTAAATTCCCTGATAGTGGAAACAAGACAATCAATATCTGTAGGAATATTATCAATAATATGGGATATTAAGGGTTTACCATTAACAATTAGCAAGGGTTTGGCAAATTTTTCGGTCAGCGGCCAAAGGCGGGTGGCTTTGCCGCCAGCTAATATTATGGCTTTCAAAGTAAAATCCTCTTGACTAAATATGCAAAACTGAAAAATAACAGTTTTATGTCCAATAAAAGCGACCATTTTTCAATATAGAGATATTCTGCCTCAATCATAGATTCAAAGCTCTGATTCTGCCCTGTTAAGGTTGCTGGACTAATTAATCCGGGTTTAATAATGAATCTTTTTAAATAAAAATCTTGGTAATTTTGAGCCTCGATTTTGTACGGCGGCCGTGGACCAATAAGACTAATATCGCCTAAAAAAACATTTAATAGCTCGGGGGTTTGAGCAAGAATTTGCCAAAATTTTCTAAAAGATTTTTTATGACTTTGATGACGTTTTTTTTGTAACATATAAGTATTTTTATAATAGTTTTTAGTAATTAGATTAGGCTTTAAAATATCAGCGTCTCTAAAATGCAGGAGTTCAAATTCTTTCTGCTTGAAGCCATTATATCTTTTTTGTCCTAAAATAGTTGATTTTTGAGGAAAAATAATTTTTAATCGAAAAAAATTTACTAATATTAATGGGAATAAAATTAATAAAATTATCATTGCCGCGATAATATCAAAAATTCTTTTTATCTCTCCTCGCCAGCCGATAACCGCGGTTGGGGAAACCCTTAAAACGGATGTGCCAAATATTTCCTCCCCCTCAATTTTATCGCGGTAAACGCCCAGTAAATTAGGGAGAATTTTTAGTTCTACCTTGTTTTTCCAAGCAATATTTAACAAATTTATCGTTTGTTCTGTCTGACTTGCCTGGAATATTTGGTCAATTTTTTCAATTTTAATGATTTTTTCAATTTCGTTTAATTTCCCCAATACTTTTACCCCATTGATATCAGTGCCTTTTTTTATAATATTATCAACAATTCCAACTACTTTAATTGCATTTTGACCCTTAAAATTCTCAATTAAACGCTTTGCGCTCTGGCTATAGCCAAAAATTATAATTCTAAACTGCCATTTTTTAAATCTAATAAGTAAGACTTCAATAATTTTAAATAATAAATGAAAAATAATCAACGCGCCAGCAGATATAAATAAGATATTTAGACCTTGGATAGTTGATAAATTAATATTAATAAATAAAAAATTCAAGGTGATTGTCAAAGAAAAAGCGAAAATTATACCAACAATAATAATCCCGATATCTTTAATGAATGATTGAAAACGAGTGGTATAAAGTTTTAAAAAAAACAAAACTAAAATTGTGGTAGTTAAAAAAATTAAACCAAAAATAAAAGGACTATCCAAAAATAAAATTATTAAGATAATAATTCCGGCATCACAAAATAAATTGATAATTTTTAGCAACGTCCTATTTTTTCTCATGTTTACCTTAGTACAATATATCATCCTAAAAATAGGCTGATTTGTCAACCCTCAGCGGAACACCCCGATGGCAAGCATCGGGGCTTGACTATTTATATGTTGCTTCGACTCCGCTCAGGGTTGACACTGAGAGACAAGCCCTTCGGGCTTGCGACTCTGAATCCCCAATGACAAGCATTGGGGCTTGTCGTCGAAGTGTCAACTATCCCCAACCCCTTAGTGGGTTTTGTCGTCAAAGTTTCATAAATGCAAACAGCCCTACTTTGATGCAGGGCGGATTTAATGATCAGTATGACAGAGGTGATCCCGTGATAAAGATTCGAGGGTGCTGTCCATTTTGTCTTGATCGAATGAGTCAAAGCCGACTGCCAGTTTGTGCGAAACGACGATCCCTCTTTTCCCATAATAGGTGAAGTAGACGGCGGTGATTACATCATGACTTTCGAGAAGTCGAAGGGTCTCATCACGAAGCCTTCTGAGTTCTCCTTTATCTATCATCTTGATGGTCTGATGGGCCGGAAGAAACTTAAGAATTCGACTGATGTTATCGACCGCCTCCAATATTCGCCGGCAAGTTGGCAATCTGCCGCTGGCCCACTTACCTAGACCCGATCGTCCAATATTATAACGGAATGCGAATCCCTCGATGGTCCTGATTAAGGTTTTGTATGAGGGACTATCATTTATGGGGCTAATACCGTGGTAGAATATACGAAGCTCTGACCCTAACTCCCTCTGTAGCTGTTTTACATCAGCACGGCTCTGGGCAGACATTATTCTCTACCTTCCTTTTCGTTTGTACTCGCCTTCATATTAGTAGAAGACGGCTTTAATATCATACAAAATTGAGAACAAATAATCAAGTAATTTTGAAACAAACCATTCCTCTATCACCTCCGAGGTGATGTTTGGATGGTTTGAGATTGTATCTCGAGTGGACCTAGGCAGAATCGAACTGCCATCTCCGCAATGCGAATGCGGTATTTTACCATTAAATTATAGGCCCAATATCACTAATATTTTCTCATATTATTGGCCTTTTAGCAAAAAGATTTATATAGGTATCAACCGATGAATTCAAGTCCTGCCCAAGTGGCGTAGTTTTCTCGATTGTAAATAATGATTATTTTTGCTAAGATTAATGCGAGAAAGGCCGAGTGGCGGAACTGGCAGACGCGCAGGTCTCAAAAACCTGTCCCCCGCAAGGGGGGTGAGAGTTCGATTCTCTCTTCGGCCACCAATGATATCAAGGAGGAAGATGAAAAATATTTTTACAGAAGAAGATTTAAAAGTTTTATTTACCCAAGATAGCTCTTTGTTTAAACCAGTCAAATTCGTCCGAATAAGAGACTATTTTGCAAGTCTTAAAAAATATAATTTAAGATTTTATTCTATATTTTGTATTATTTTTGTGATAATTTTTCTTATTTCTTATACTTTAATTAATTTTCCCGCTCTTTCTAAACAATTTCAATATTTTTGGCAAACTGGTGTTGCTAAAAAAAATTACTCTGAACCAAGCCCAACAATTAATTTATTTTCCCCGTCTAGTTCAGCTCGATTAATTATTCCTACTATTAGCGTAAATGCACCAATTGTTTGGAATGTTTCCGAAGACCAGATAGATGATAACTTGCTCAAAGGGGTCGTTCATTCTTTGGGAACTGCCCTACCTGGTCAAGATGGCAATATTTTTATTACCGGTCATTCATCATATTATCCTTGGGTGCAATCTGATTATAAATTCGTCTTTACTCTTTTAGATCGCATAAAAATAAACGATGATATTTTAATTGAATATAAGGATATCGTTTTTCAATATCGAGTTGAGAACATAAAAGTTATTAATCCGAAAGATTTATCGGTGATGGATTATAAAGCGGGTAAAAATTTAACTTTAATGACCTGTGTGCCAGTAGGGACTAATTTGAATCGTTTAATTATCCAGGCAAGTCAAATCTCTACTTCTGAATAATTTTACCGTAAATTTGATCATCTTTAAGATAATAAATTGTCTTTCCCGAATCTCGAAATACTATTGAAGTCGGAGTTTTAAAAGTCAATTTGAAGAGACTTTGAATATTGGAACCATCAAGGTCAATTATCAGTATTTCATTCTCAATTTGAACGACAAGATGGTATTTATCAGGAAAAACAAAAGCGGCGGTGATATTTTGGGAAAAACGGGTAATAAGTCTTTTATTCAGATAAATTTCTGCACCTAAGAGTTCTATTTCTTGAGTATTATTTTGGGCTTCATTTTTGAAATCTTCAAGATTAATTTTTAAGGGTTCGCTAATATTTTCCGGAGTTTCGAGAAAAAGAATTATATTTTGATAAGCAGAGGCTTTCCCGGGTAAGACCGTGATTGATTTTTGCCATGGTTTATAGCCTTGATAACTTATAGTAATTTCATAATCTCCGGGAAAAAGATTGGTTATTTTTCCTGGCAGGGTAGTCAAGATTTTTTCTTGATTTAAATAAATTATGGCGTTTTTGGGTTTGCCATCAAGAATAATCATTCCAGACTTAATGATTTTACGACTCTTTAGATTAATTGTGTATCCATTTGCCTTCAAAATTATCAGAAATGCAAAAAAACAAAAAGAACTGATTAGCAATAACCAAAAAATGATAAAAAGAAATCGTTTGAGTAATTTTGGCTTAATTTTCATAAAATATCGCTCTCTTTTACTTAAAAAACTTGCTATGATATAATATAAATGGATTTTTACCTAATTTATTTGAATTCAAATGGATTCCCTTCTATTTTAAATATAGTTAAATTAAAATCATTTTTCAAGATTATATGATGAAAAAATCAGCTAAATTTGTGATTAATCATTCTGACAAATTAAATGGTCAAATTGATGTTTATGGTTCTAAAAATACCGCCATGAAAATCATTGCCGCCTGCATCCTCATCCCGGGAAAAGTTCGATTAGAAAATATCCCCGATATTTTAGATGTCCAAAAAATGATTTTAATCTTGGAAAAAATGGGTGGTGAATTTGTTCGCAACGGTCATAATTTAACAGTTGATTTACAAAATTTGAAACCGATAGATCCGGATGAGGATTTGGTTCGATCTATGCGCGCTTCAATTGTTTTGGTTGGGCCCCTGATTTCCCGTTTTGGCAAAGTGAAAATTCCCCACCCAGGCGGCTGTCTAATCGGTGCTCGGCCGATTGACCTCCACCTGAAAGCATTCCGGAATTTAGGAGTCGAAATTGAAGAAAATCAACAATCATGTCAGTTTAATTATAAATCATCACCCCAAGAGCGAAAAGTATTATTTAGTAGAATATCTGTCACTGCGACCGAAAATGTTATCCTTTTTGCTAGTTTTCAAAAGCAAAAAACAACTATTTCTCAAGCGGCCATTGAACCAGAAGTAATAGATTTAATTAATTTTTTAAAACAATCTGGATTAAAAATTAATGTTTTTGGTCGGACAATTGAAATTGACTGCCGTCAAAATCTAAAACCAATAAAATACAGGATTATTCCAGACAGAATCGAAGCCGCCACCTTTGCGATCATGGCTGCCTGCACCAGAAGCAACTTAAAAATTAACAATATTATCCCGAAACATTTAGAAGCTTTACTCGATAAATTTAAATTAATGGGAATTAAATTTGATAAAGGCAAAAATTTCCTTTATCTTAAAAACACTCCCGCATTTAAAGCGGTAAATATTTCAACTGCTGAATATCCCGGCTTTCCCACTGATATTCAATCGCCAATGGGAGTTTTGCTGACCCAGGCAGAAGGGATAAGTAGGATTAAAGAAAATATTTTTGAAAATCGTTTAGGTTATCTTTCAGAGCTTAAAAAAATGGGGGCTAAAATTAACATTCTTAATTCAAATGAAGCAATCATTTATGGTCCAACCGCGCTTTATGGGGCAAAAATTAATAGTCTTGATCTTCGAGCTGGAGCAACATTAATAATCGGCGGGCTGATTGCTAAGGGGAGAACTGAAATATTCGAAGCGGGAAATATTGATCGCGGTTATGAAAAAATTGAAGAGAGACTTCAGAAAATTGGCGCTCAAATTTCTAGAGTTAAAATTTAGAAGGATCAAAATATGTTTTTAAGACGACTCGGGGTTGATTTGGGAACAACCAATATCCTCATTTTTGTGCCGGAAAAGGGAATAATTGTCAATGAGCCTTCGGTGGTGGCTTTAGAAGTTTCCCAAAACAAGGTGATGGCTATCGGTCAGGAGGCCAAAGAAATGCTTGGCCGCACCCCGGAAAGTATCATTGCCGCCCATCCTTTAAAAGACGGGGTGATTGCCAACTTTGGCATTGCTCAAGCAATGCTGAAATACTATATAAATCGTTTAGGCGGACCAGTACGTTTATTTAAGCCGGAGATAATGGTTTCTGTGCCCGCTGGGGCCACCTCGACTGAAAGAAGGGCCGTCACTGATGCCTGCCTTAGCGCCGGCGCCAAATCAGCCTATTTAATTAAAAAACCAGTCGCTTCCGCCTTAGGAGCCGGCGTCCCGATTGCTTCGCCTTCAGGCAATATGGTGATTGATATTGGCGGCGGCACCACCGAGGTAGCGGTGATTGCTTTAGGTGATATTATTGCTTCTCATTCGATTCGTACCGGTGGCAATATCTTTGACGAAGCGATTATTGCTCAAGTTCGTAAAAAATATAATCTTGTAATCGGTCATGTAACGGCGGAAAATGTCAAAATAAAAATTGGTTCGGCGCTGCCTTTAAAAACCGAACTTTCCACCGAAGTTTCCGGCTGTAACGGCATCACCGGGCTGCCTGAAAGCGTGATGGTAAATTCATCTGATATTGTTGTAGCTCTTAGAGAACCAATCGGAGCAGTTATCGCCGCCATGAAAGAAGTTTTACAAAAAACCCCACCTGAATTGGCGGCAGATATTATGGATAAAGGTATTGTAATGACTGGCGGCGGCTCATTGCTAAGAAGTTTAGATAAACTTTTTACCAAAGTAACTGGCGTACCTTGTCAAACTGCCGAAGAACCGCTGACCTGCGTTGCCAAGGGCACCGGCGCGGCAATTGAAAATTTAGAGGCCTTCAAACGGTCTGTATTGTGGCTGAAATAATAACTACTTCAAAATACAAAAATATACAAAAATACAAATTTAGTGTTTTTTGTAATTTTTCGTATTCCGTAGTGGTAAATTATGACCATTGGCATTGATGCCTCAAAGGCAGTAAAACAATTTAAAACCGGCACCGAGACTTATTCAATTGAAATTATCAAAGCGTTAGCGGAAATTGATAATAAAAACCGTTATCTTTTATATTCACCGACTCCGGTAGCTGACAAAATCCCTGAAATTAATAATTGGAGAAATTTCGAAAATGTTATTATTCCCTTTCCCAAACTCTGGACCCAATTTCGGCTTTCTTTAAAAATGCTCAAAAATAAACCCGATATATTATTTATTCCCGCCCACACTCTGCCCTTGATTTTCCCAAAAAAAACCGTTGTCACCATCCACGATCTAGGCTTTAAGCATTTTCCCGAACTTTATTCCAAAAAAGAGCTTTTATATCATAATTGGGCGATGAATCACGCAGTCAAAAACGCCTCTCATATTATCACTGATTGCCAATTTACCAAAAACGATCTGATAAAATTTTATCGTCTAAATCCAGAAAAAATCAGTGTGGTTTGGTTGGGATACGATGAGAAACTCTTTCGCCCGAAGGAAAAAAAGTCCGCTAGTAATTCTTATATTTTCTATGTCGGACGGTTGGAAGAAAAGAAAAATATTCGGGGAATGATTGCCGCCTATGGAATTTTAAGAAAAGAAAAGAAAATTCAACACCAATTTATCTTAGCCGGCCGTCCCGGCTTTGGCTACGACAAAATTAAAACAGTAATTGCAAAATTGCCGAAAAATATACAAAAAGATATTATTGATCTGGGTTATATAGATCAACCAACTTATATTGAATATTTAAATAACGCAGATATCTTATTTTTTGCCAGTTTTTTTGAAGGTTTTGGACTACCTTTGGTTGAAGCTATGGCCGTCGGGGTGCCGATTGTGGCTTCAAATCGAACATCAATTCCAGAAATCTGCTCTAAAGCCGCCCTTTTAGTTGATCCAAAAAATATTCAAGAAATGGCAACTGCTTTAAGCCGACTAATCAATAATCATAATTTAAGAAAAACCTTCATCTCTAAGGGTTTAGATAGAGCGAAATTATTTTCCTGGAAAAAAACCGCTCAAAAAACCTTGCAAATTATTGAAGATCTTCATTATAATAGAATTAAGATAAATTAAAGGAGAACAATGAAAAGCTTAGGCGACATCCTAATTGGTCTTTCGGTGGTGGCAGTTATTTTGGCACTTATCGGCTCATTCGGAAGTGACCTGTGGCTGGCATCGACCCAATGGGTTTTGATCGCGGCGGTATTAGCGGTTTGGGCGGTTTATGTAAAAATCCGCTCCTAAGGAGCTTGCGTTTTTACTCAAATTAAGGTAAGATAAAGAATCTAAGCCGATTCTTTTAGTAATGAAAAAAATAAATATTTTAGGGATTAAAATTTGTTCTTTAAGCTTTAACGAGGCAATTAAGATTGTCGATGAATTAATTGTAAAAGGAAAACCAGCCCAAATCGTCACAGTCAATCCCGAGTTCATTGTTGTTGCTCAAAAGGATATTCAATTTAAAAAAATCTTAAATCAAGCGGATTTGGCTTTACCTGACGGAGTTGGTTTAATTTTAGCCGGCCGAATTTTAGGAACTCCTTTAAAAGAACGAATTACCGGAGTTGATTTAACTTGGGCAATTTGCAAATTAGCCGAAGACCGAGGATATTCAGTTTTCTTTTTAGGCGGGATAAGGGGAGTGGCTAAAGAAACCGCCAGTCGAATTAAAAAAATACATTCGCGGCTTTTGGTGGCTGGGTATTATGAAGGAAAACCAAACGATGCTAAAACATGGGATGCAATAGAGCGCGTCCGACCAAACATTTTATTTGTGGCTTTTGGGGCGCCGAAACAAGACAAATTTATTTATGATTTAATCCACTCATCACGAATTTCCCATAACCCATCACTTTCTATCGGTGTCGGCGGTACCTTTGATTATATTGCCGGCCGGATTCCTCGAGCACCTGAATGGTTACGTAATTTGGGCCTAGAATGGCTTTACCGATTTTATTCTGAACCATGGCGGATAAAAAGGATCTTCAAGGCTGTGATAGTTTTCCCAATACTGGTGATTTTTGATGTAATTAATAGCTATTTTCGCCGATAAATTAATCAAAAAAATAAAATTTAAAAAAACATTAAAAAACACTTTTTAAATAATTTTCTCTTTAATTTACTACCACTTTATATGCTCGAGCAGATTAAAGGGAGTAAAGGGAAGTGATTTCAATATTTACGTTTATATATCAACACACTTTATATCACTTTT
>JBBUEO010000037.1:0-6954 GCA_038056915.1 Patescibacteria group bacterium | reverse complement strand
TAGAGATGGTAAGTTTTAGACTTACCATTTTTTGTTGCCAACAGCCCTACCATATCGAGTAAGTAGAAAAATAAGCCAACTTGACAACGAAAATTTATTACGATATAATGTAAAGTGAAGTTTACATTTCGTTTCGCTCAATAAAAACTCTCATAGCGAATGTAAATATTAAGGAGTAAAATGGCGATTTCACCTTTTATGGCGAGCATTAACCAAATTTGTGACGAAAAAGGCCTCTCAAAAGATATAGTACTGGAGACTTTAGAAGCCGCGATCGCTGCCGCTTATCGGAAAGATTACGGCAAGCCTTCGCAAATTATTAAAGTAAAACTTGACCCCGAATCTGGCCAAACAAAAGTTTGGCGCGTTTTTGAGGTTGTCGAAGAGGTTGAAGATCCAGAATCGCAAAAAACTCTCAAAGATGCCAAAAAAGACAATCCGAAAATTAAAATTGGCGAACATCTCGAATATCCCTTAGAGGCGAAAAGTGACTTTGGCCGAATAGCTGCCCAAACCGCTAAACAGGTGATTATCCAGCGAATCCGAGAAGCTGAACGTGATATGCTTTACAAAGAATTTAAAGAAAAAGAAAAGCAAATCATTAATGGTTTGATTCAACAAATTGAAGGCGCCAATGTAATTGTTGACTTAGGGAAACTTAACGGCTTAATGCTGCCGTCAGATCAAATTTCAAATGAAAAATATTATTCTGGCCAGAGATTAAAGATATATCTGCGAAGCGTTGAGGAATCAAGCCGGGGACCGCGGGTGTTAGTTTCGCGGACAGACCCAGGACTAATTTTGGGATTATTTGAATTAGAGGTTCCGGAAATTGCCGCAAAAACGGTAGAAATAAAAAATATCGCTAGAGAAGCCGGTTCCAGGTCAAAAGTAGCTGTCTTTACTTCCCAGCAAGGCTTAGATCCAGTTGGCTCGTGCGTTGGTCAGCGGGGTACCCGCATTCAAGCAATTTTAGCCGAAATTGGTGAGGAGAAAATTGACATCATTCTCTGGCATGAAAAAGACGAACAATTTATTTCTAACGCTCTTTCTCCAGCCAAGGTCAATAAGGTAATTTTAGCCAAAAAAGACCGCAAAGCTATTGTCCAGGTAAATGAAGATCAGCTATCTTTAGCAATTGGCAAGGGTGGTCAAAATGTCCGTTTAGCTTCTAAATTGACTTCTTGGAGTATTGATGTCGAAAAGACTGTTGAAAAAGAAGAAGAGAAATCTCCAAAAGTTAAAAATAAATTAGAAGATAAAACTGTCAATGTAACAGAAGTGAATACTACTATAAATATTAATAAACCAGATGAGAAAGAAAATCAAAAAGGGATTGAAAAATTGCCATCTTCTTCTAAAAAAGCCTCAAAAACATTAAAAACCAAAAAAATTATTAAAAAATAATAAAGGTAATGATGAAAGATCCACAAGATATATTTAAAAAATTTTCTGCAAATACCAAAAAAGTCTTAATTACCGCTCAAAAAATTGCTCAAAATTATCGCCAGCCAATTGATAGCGAGCATATACTTTTGTCTTTAGCGGTAACATCATCAACTTTAGCCTATGCGATCCTCCAAGAACATTTAATTTCTCTTGATCAGATTAGATTAGTCATTTCGCTACGAAAGCAAAAAATTCCTCAACAAGACCCGGGTTTATCAGAGGAGGCAAAAAAAGTTATTACCAAAGCGGCCCTTATTGCTTCCAGTTTGCACCACCACCAAATAGAGCCCGAGCATTTGCTGATGGCAATAACCTCTTCGCCAGACTCTTTAGGTTATCAAATTATTAATCGTATTGGCGTCAATCCAGAGTCAATTAATCAACAAATTGATAATTTATATAACGAAATTGAAGAAATCGAGTCTAAAAAAAATAAGCCCTCATTACCAATACCGATGATGGGAGATTATGAAGAATCGTTCCCGCCGGCTAGTCCCTCTCAAAAGATGCCTTTTGCTGGACCAGTGGCGGCTACCCCAAATAAAAGCTTTTTAGATTATTTCGCGATTGATATTACCAACCAAGCCAAAGAAGGTAAAATTGACCCTTTAATTGGTCGGGAAAAGGAAATCGAACGAGTAATTCAAATCCTTTCGCGTAGAACAAAAAACAATCCGGTTTTAGTCGGAGAACCCGGAGTCGGCAAAACCGCCATTGTCGAAGGTCTTGCCTTAAAAATAAATCAAGGCAGGGTTCCGCAAACAATTGCTCAAAAAAAGATTATTCGTCTCGATTTATCCTTGCTGGTAGCCGGCACGATGTATCGCGGCCAGTTTGAAGAACGGCTTAAAAAACTGATGGAGGAGCTGGAAAAATTAGGAAATGTGATTCTCTTTGTTGATGAACTCCATACGGTAATCGGCGCCGGCTCGGCAGAAGGTTCGCTTGATGCCGCCAACATCCTAAAACCGGCCTTAGCTAAAGGAAAAATACGTTTAGTCGGAGCAACAACTTTAGAAGAATATCGAAAAGTAATCGAAAAAGATGGTGCCCTGGAAAGACGATTTCAAAAAATTATAGTCAATGAACCAACTCCCGAGGAGACTTTCCAAATTCTTAAAGGTCTACGCCCGCACTATGAACAGTATCATAAAGTAAAAATAACTGACGAGGCTTTAAAAGCCGCCGTTGACTTATCAACTAGATATATTGCCGATCGCTATCTGCCCGATAAAGCGATTGATTTAATTGACGAGGCCGCCGCCGCGGCTCAATTAAAAAACAAACCTCAAAATTGGACAACAATTAAAAATTTGGAGGAACAAATAAAACAAATCCAAAAACAAAAAGAAACCGAAGCCTTAAACCAAAATTATCAAAAAGCGGCTGAACTGAGATCTTTGGAAATTCAGCTTTTAGAAAAAATACAAAACCAGAAACCCCAAGTATTATCACCGCAGACACAAATTAACCCTCAAGATATTACCCGGGTAGTTTCTCTTTGGACAAATATTCCTTTGGAAAGTTTGGGCAAAAATGAACGGCAAAAATTCCTCAATTTAAATAGAATCTTAAAAAAATTTATTGTTGGTCAAGATGAAGCAATTAAGGAAATAAGTCAAGCGGTCCGCCGGACAAAAACCGGCATTGCTGATCCTAATCGGCCGATTGGCTCGTTTATCTTTTTAGGTCCAACTGGAGTGGGTAAAACCGAGCTTGGGCGGGTGTTGGCTCAAGAACTTTTTGGCTCGCGCGAGGCAATGATAAAAATTGATATGTCGGAATTTATGGAACGTCACAACCTCTCGCGACTTTTAGGGGCGCCGCCTGGCTATGTCGGCTATGAGGAAGCTGGACGTTTGACTGAAGAAGTCAGGCGCCGACCGTATTCAATTGTTTTGTTTGATGAAATTGAAAAAGCCCATCCGGAGATCTTTAATATTTTGCTTCAGATTTTAGAAGATGGTGAACTGGCTGACGCTAAAGGAAAAAAAGTCAACTTCCGAAATACAATTATTATTTTAACTTCCAATATCGGTTTGGCTGAACTTAATCAACAGGCGGCGATTGGTTTTCAAGCCAAAGGCAGCGCTAAAATTAAGACAGAAGAAAATTATCAAAGAATGAAGAGTGATTTAATTGTCCGCTTGAAAGATCAATTTCGACCAGAATTTATTAACCGCTTAGATAAAATTATTGTTTTTCGCCCGTTAGATAAAAACGATATTGCCAAAATTGTCGATCTCCAGCTTCGGGAATTTCAGGAGAGATTAAAGCCGCAAGGATTAAAATTAGAATATAATCAATCAGTTAAAGATTTAATTATTAAAAAAGGTTTTGATCCTGCTTACGGCGCCCGGCCGATTCGACGGGCAATCGCCGATCTAATTGAAAATCCTTTATCGGAAGAAATTTTAGCCGGAAAAATCAAAAAGGAGAGCACAGTAAAAATCAGCTTGCATCGAGGCAAAGTTAGTTTTAAAATTCATTCATAATTTGATAAACTAAAATTGGAGGGATTAATGCGACATAAATGTTTAGCGGCTTTAATAGTATTTGTTCTCTTTTTCAGCGTTAGCGGCTTTATTTCTTTTTGGGAAATCCGATATTTAACAAAACCTGAAAGTAATTTTTTGCCCAAAATTTTAGATCAGTCCGGCTTTTATGGAAATTTGGATGAGCTTACGGCAAGTATTTTTCAAAATCAAAGTACTCAAAATAATCCGCAAACGGAGATTTTAACAAAACTTATTGCCAGCAGTCTTGAACCAGTTTATCTTAAACAGCAAGTTGAAAAAAATTACCAGCCCTTTTTGAGCTATTTAAATCGCAAGACTATCAAACCAGAAGTGGTTTTTGATCTTCGACCTTTTAAAAACATTTTACGCCAAAATGCCCCGGAAAAAATCGAAAATTATACTGATGAAATTATCGACAAACTGCCAGTCTGCGAAGAAGATATTGTTCCAACCGATCAAAAAGAGCAGGAAATGCCGGCATGCATACCCCGGAATACTACTCCAGACACTTACAAACAACAAATTGTCAAAAATCTCTCCCCTAATGAACTTTTAAAAGATGTCCCTGACCAATATAATTTAGCCACTGACCTCAAAGATCCTGAAAAAACTTTTTTCAAAACTAAAATAGTTTTTTTAATCTTTAAAATCGGTTTTTGGGGAAATTTAATCCTCACACTTATCCTTATCGGCTGTTTATATCTGCTTTCTCGACCGTGGTGGCGGTCTTTCCTTGGTTGGACCGGCTGGACGCTAATTTTTCCGAGCGGCTCGATAATGCTTTTAAATTTCTTTGCCGGCTTTATGCAAAAGATCACCGCTGACCAGCTCAATTTAGTCCAAAATAAAGAACTTATTCTTCTGCTGCAGCCTTTATTGGATAAAACTACTGAAAATACTTTGGCTTTAAGTTATCGGCTTTCCGGAGTAATTTTAGGCCTAGGGATTATCTTGGTAATAATATCTTTTTTCTTGCCCAAACCGCCGCCAGTCCCAAAACCAACACCGCCCGTGCCGGCAAAATCATAAAATATTCATATCAATATTTGCGTCGATTCGTGATTAAAATTAGCGGTTGCAGATTCGCGTTTATTCGTGAATAGTAAAATTAGTGGTTAAATTTACAATTTATAATGTCTTGTTTAAAATCTTGCTTTAGTAAATTATTTTCATTGATTTTCTTAATCATTTTATTAATAATTTTGGTCTATTTATTTTGGCAGTATCCGCCGTGGTTTGAACAATTGATCAATAATATTAAAAAGGCCCTTTGATGCTTAAAAAGATTCTTCTTTTTTTTGGATTAGCAATTTTAATCTTTCCAATATTTACTCACGCTCAAAGCAATGAAAAGATAACTCGATTTTCCTCAACAATTGCTATTCAATCTGACTCGAGCATAATTGTTAGCGAAGAAATCGACTATTTTTTTCCCTCGCCAAAACATGGAATAATCCGCTTCATTCCATTTCGATATCTTGATAATACCAGTGGGCGTTATTTTTCCACCCCAATTCAAGTGTTAGCGGTGACTAATTCCCAAGGAAAAAACTGGCTATATTCTCAAAGCCAATCCAAAAATTACCTTGAATTAAAAATCGGCGATCCCAATTCAACCATTGAAGGCAATCAAACTTACAAAATCAGCTACAAAGTTTTGGGGGTAATAAATTATTTTAATGATCACGATGAACTTTATTGGAATGTTACTGGGGATAAATGGGAAGTCGAACTTAATAATATCCAAGCAGAAGTTAGCATCCCGCTGTTGACTAATGTTAATAATTTAGAGCTTGCTTGTTATACCGGTTCAAGTGGAAGTAATCTTAAAGATTGCGTAAGCGATCAAGCCGGCGGCAAAGCTACATTCTCCAGTTCCAAAGGACCCCTAACAATTGTTACTGGTTTTGAAAAAGGCTTAGTTATCCCCTATAATCGGCAGTACGAAATCAAACTCCGCCACGAATCTCCTTGGTATTGGCTTATTCCTTTAGTAGTTTTAATTTATCTTATTTTCCGCTATTTTCTCTTTGGCCGCGACCCCTTTGGCCGGGGGACAATTGCCCCGGAATTCTCGCCTCCAGAAAATCTTCTTCCAGCAGAAATGGGAACTTTACTTGATGAAAAAGCCGACCGCCGCGATATCTCCGCCACCATTATTGATTTGGCGGTCAAAGGGTATTTAAAAATTCGCGAAAAAGATAAAAAATATACTCTAATAAAATTAAAAGAGGATGGAAAAGATCTTAAAAATTTTGAAAAAAATATTTTTTCTGGGCTTTTTTTGTCCGGCAAAACTGTTAAATTATCCGAGATTCACGAAGATTTTGCCGCAAAATTAAGCGATATTTTTGATAATCTCTATCAAAATCTAATCGAAAAAAAATATTTTCCCAAAAATCCCCAAAAAGTCCGCAATAAACAATTATGGTTTGGATTTATCGTGATAATTTTGAGTGGCTTATTTTTTTGGCTTTCTTGGAATTTAATGACCGCCTTAATATTAAGCGGCGTATTAATTTTAATTTTTTCCCGCTCGATGCCGAAAAAAACCCGCGAGGGGGTAATTGTTAAAGATAAGATTTTGGGCTTTAAAGAATTTCTCTATCGGGCCGAACGCTATCGCATCCATTGGCAAGAGAAAGAGAATATTTTTGAAAAATACCTGCCTTATGCAATGGTTTTAGGAATAGCTGATAAATGGGCAAAAAACTTTAAAGATATTTATAAAAATCCTCCTGACTGGTATGAGGACGACTTCACGACTTTTAATGCAGTAGTTTTTGCCAGTTCTCTAAATTCATTTTCAACCTCGGCTAGCGCTTCCTTTTCACCGCCTTCTACCTCTGCTTCTTCCGGCGGTTCCGGTTTTGGCGGCGGCGGTTCCTCGGGCGGCGGCTTCGGCGGCGGGGGAGGAGGTAGTTGGTAGCTAAAAGACCACCGCGTAGGTGGTCTTGGGGTTGGTTCGATGGGTTAGACGATGAGG
>JBBUEO010000036.1:16859-37007 GCA_038056915.1 Patescibacteria group bacterium | reverse complement strand
TTATCTTAATTATCGCTGGGGGTTTTTTAATAATTCTCATATCCACCCTTGTTTTGATCCGTCTTCTTGGCAATCCCCAACCCGCATCAACCAAACAAGCCGGTGAGGACCAATCGGTGATAGCAAATTTTGAAACCGCTGAATGGCAAGGTAAAGGCAATATTGATCAAAGTCATGTTTTATCTGGAAAATATGCTCTGAAATTAGAAAGCAATGGGTTTGATTGGAATGCCTATGGATTTTCCGCGGTAAATTTAAATCTTACCAGTTTTAAAGATTCGAACTCAAAAATGGTGATTAATGTTTTTGTCGAAGACCCAAGCCAAATCTCCGGAATTCGGCTGGATCTTGGCGACAACATTAATAATTTCTATTTTGCCAATGAGCAGACCGCCAACTTTTATCAAAACGGCTGGAATAAAGTCATTTTTAAAGCCAGTGATTTCTATATTCAGAACCAGCCGACCGGTTGGCAGTCGATTAGCTGGGCACGAATCAATTTAGCCGCCTATAACAAATCTACGGTGGCGGCTTGGTTTGATGATTGGGAAATTATTGAACCAGAAAGTTCTTCGCCCGCCACCTCTTCTGCCTCCGTCACCTCAACTGAAAAACAAATAAATTCAACCAATAATAATCAACCACTTAGTAAAGGAGTCATCATGGATAATCTGCTTATTTTAAGCTTGGGTCTTTTGTTAATTATTATCATCGCCGCTTGGGTAATTTTTAGTCTTTGGAAATTGAAAAAGAAATCCCCAACCAATGAAGAAGAAAGTCAGGCCGGTTTATGGAACAAAAAACTTTCTTGGCCGAAAATTTGGCTGCCGATTGGAATAGCCATCATTATTGCGGTCGGGGTGGGCTACTATTTCTCGCTTCCGCCGCCAAGTTCCGTGGTAATCTCCAATAGCCCAACCCCTGAAACCAGCCAGCCAAAATCAAATAAATGGCAATACCAAATCTTAACCTTTACCATCCCAGACCAAACCGATGAGGCGATCATGACAGAATTAAATACCTACGGCGATAAGGACTGGGAGGCAGTTGCTCAATCAACAATTTCTACCGGCAAAACCGGGCAATATTATCTTTATGTCACTCTAAAAAAATCTCTTTAATTTTCAAAATTCATCGGCAATCTTAAAGAGCCGGCAGAAGTTGCCGGCTCTGACGCGCTCGATCATATGGAGGCTTATTTCCGTCGCCGAGACGGCCGTCGGGGACCATCGGTTAGGGCATTCGCCCTGACAAGACAAAAACCACAGCTCATAACAAACGGAGGGCGCTTGGTCTGTCTCAACTTTTCAATCCAGTCAGACAACGGACATCCTTGGGGAATAGATAAATCTTTCCCAAGAAAACACCCTTGATGACTATCCCCCAAATGGCAGGCATCACCATCAGGAGTAACTTCGAGCCATCGGCAGTCAGGAATCTCTAAGATGAACTCTTGGGGGTCCACCCAAACGGCACGGTTGTTAGGAGCACCATGCTGGGAGAAATGGCAATGCCTGTAGAAATACTCCAGAGCTTCTTGGAGATTTCGTCCCCAAGAAAGGAAGAAGGCTTTCCCTAACTCAATGTCGGCTTGGTTGACCATTGATTCCGTCGCATCTTCTGGGTGATTACAGCCGACAACAACGAAACTCCCGTCGGACATCCGACAGCCAATGAGTTCTTGGGGTTCATTGTCCCCGGATACTGGGGAATAAAGCATTGCAAGCGGCAACATGTAGACCGGCATCGCCAATTCGCCTCCTCAACAGCGGATTAATTAAATTCTAACATTAATTTTTGAGATTGTAAAAAAATTAAGCTTGTGCTTGGCAAAAGAATAATCGATAGATTCCCTCTGGGTTTGAAATATCTTTTTATTTGCCCTATAATTTGGCTATGAAAATTAATCTCATAATTTGGCTATGAAAAATTATTATGTGGTGATTTTGGCCGGGGGAGCGGGGACCAGGTTATGGCCGATTTCGCGTAGAGATTTACCTAAACAATTTTTTAAGTTTGAGAAGTATTCGCTTTTTCAGGAAACTTACCAAAGAGTAAAAAATATTGTTCCTAAAAATCAAATTTATATTTCGCTGGTAAAACCATATTTAAAACTTGCTCAAAAACAATTACCGGAAATTCCCATCGCTAATTATCTTATCGAGCCGGAAGCAAAAAACACTGGTCCGGCAATTGGTTTGCTATCGGCATATTTTTATTGGAAAAATCCTAAGTCTATTGTGGCGACAATTTCCTCTGACCATACGATTAAAAAAGTAGTAAATTTTCAAAAAGCTTTAAGGGAGAATTTTGCTTTTGTTAAAAACAATCCCGAATATTTAGCCACAATTTCTGTTAAACCAACTCGAGTTGAAACCGGTTTTGGTTATATAAAAATTAGCAAGAAATTACCATTTTGGCCTCAATATCGGGTGGAAAAATTTATTGAAAAACCGAATCTTAAAAAAGCCGGCCTGTTTTTAAAATCACCAAAATATCTTTGGAATGTTAGTTATTTTACCTGGGAATCAGAAAATATGCTAAGAGCTTATCAGAAACTGACTCCTAAAATCTATCAAAAATTAGCAAAAATTATTACCTTATTAGAAAGAAGTAATAGCCAGAGAGAAATTGATAAAATTTATCAAAAAATGCCCAGCGAGTCTTTTGATAAGGCAATTGTCGAAAAAATGAAGAAGATAGTAACAAATCCAACGGATTTAGACTGGTCGGACATCGGCAGTTTTAAGACTTTATCGGAAAAATTATCCTCAAACAAAAAATCTTTACAAAAAAATCATCTCGGGATTGACAATCAAGACTGTTTTATTGTCTCCTCCAATAGACTCTTGGCAACTGTCGGATTAAAGGATATAGTTATAGTAGATACTGATGATGTCCTGTTAGTCTGCCACAAAGACAAAGCCCAAGATGTCAAAAGAATTTACCAAAAACTGCAAAAACTAAAAAAAATCGAATATTTATAAATTGGGATAAAAAGATATATAAGGATTAATATTGTGCGACGCAATCTTTGGATAATATTTGCTAGTTTAATCATTTTAGCGGTTTTAGCTGGTTTGGTTGACTGGCCTGGCGGACCTGATCTTAGAATTGGTAAATTTCTTCGCGAACTTAAGATCCACCAAGGTCTTGATTTACAGGGTGGCGCTCATTTAGTCTTTGAACTTGATCTTGCTAAAGTCGATCCGAAGGATACCGCCTCTGCCAGAGATTCGGTGATTAATACGATTGATCGACGAATCAACGCTTTAGGGGTAACCGAACCAATTATTCAAGGGGCAAAAATTGGCTCCAAAGAAGCGGTAATTGTTGAATTACCAGGGATTACAAATACAGGAGAGGCAATTGACTTAATTGGAAAAACCGCTCAATTAAAATTTTTGGAGCAAAAGGAAGTCGGACAAGATCAAATCAGTCAAAATTTTAGTGATGCCTGGCAAGAAACGGATTTAACCGGCGCTAATTTGCACAAAGCTGAAGTTCAGTTTGACCAAAATACCGGCGAGCCGCAGGTTAGCCTCCAATTTGATAGCGACGGCGCCAAATTATTTGCCGATATTACCAAGCGAAATTTGCAGAAACCGGTCGCCATTCAATTGGATGAAGATATTATCTCCGCCCCAACGGTACAGAGTGAAATCGAAAATGGCGAAGCGATTATAACCGGCAAATTTACCATTGAGGAAGCCAAGAAATTAGCGATTGAACTTAATTCCGGCGCCTTAAAAGTGCCAATTACTTTAATTGAACAGCGCGATATTGGTCCAACTCTGGGTTCAGAATCGGTAAAAAAATCATTAACTGCCGGGCTAATTGGCCTAATTTTGGTAGCAGTTTTTATGATTATCTACTATAAAATTCCAGGGTTTTTAGCCGTTTTAGCGCTTTTGTTTTACACTTTAATTCTGCTAGCCTTATTTAAACTTATTCCAATAACTTTGACTTTGGCAGGGATTGCCGGTTTTATTTTATCAATTGGCATGGCAGTCGACGCTAATATTTTAATTTTTGAACGCACCAAAGAAGAATTAGCCGGCGGTAAATCAATTTCCGCCGCCTTAGAAGACGGCTTCAAACGTGCTTGGCCTTCAATCCGTGATTCAAACTTTTCATCATTAATTACTTGTTTAATTTTATATTATGGCACCAGTGGTTTGGTGCGCGGTTTTGCGGTAACGCTGGCGATTGGAATTTTAATTTCTATGTTTACCGCCATAACCGTTAGTAGAACATTTTTACGATTAGCAATAGGGACATTTTTAGAAAAAAGATTGGTTATAAAATAGGATTTTTTTATGAATATAATCGGTCGGCGAAAAATTTGGTACCTAATTTCATTAATTTTAATTATCCCGGGAATTTTGGCGATTATTTTTTGGAGAATTCCCACCGGACTAGATTTTAAGGGAGGGACGCTGATTGATATTCAATATCAAGATAAAATTCCCAAAGAAAAAATTGAAAATGCCGTTGAGCCGATTGTCAGAGGAGCAAATGTCCAGCAATCAGGTAAAAGTTTTATTATCAGAACCCCAGTTTTGAATTCTGAAACGCAACAAAAATTGGAAGAAGAACTTTCCAAAATAGGGGAGTACCAAAAAAATCGTTTTGAAACTGTCGGACCAACGGTGAGCAATAATTTGAAAAACAAAGCAATATTAGCGGTTGTTTTGGCGACGATAGGGATTATTATTTATATTTCAATTGCTTTTCGCAAAGTCCCTAAACCAGCCAGTTCTTGGCGATTTGGTATTTGTGCGGTGCTGGCTTTAATCCATGACATTACTTTTGTCATTGGTCTATTCGCGATTTTGGGACATTTTTTTAATTTTGAAATTGATTCATTATTTATTACTGCTCTTCTAACGATTATGGGATTTTCCGTTCATGATACGATTGTCGTTTTCGACCGAATCAGGGAGAACCTTCGTAAATCCCCTTCTTTGGATTTTGAGACCAATGTTAATAATAGTATTATCCAAACTGTTAATCGCTCCTTGAATACTTCCTTTACTGTCCTGATTGTCCTTTTGTCCTTGTATCTTTTGGGCGGAGAAACGCTTAAGCCATTCATGCTGGCTTTGATAGTTGGCATTGCTATTGGCACATATTCGTCAATTTTTAACGCCCCGCCCTTATTAGTCTCTTGGCAGAGCTGGAGTACACGAAGATTGCATCGCAAGCAAGAAAAAGTCTCGTCTTAGGGGCTTTAAGAGGCAAAAATAACAGGTATAATTTATTGATATTATATTGTGGTTCGAAGGTGCCATTTTGGTCTTTTTTTTAATATAGGGTGGGTAAAATAGGGGAGTTAGAAGAAAAACGAGGATACGAATGTCGAAATATGAAACCCGTCTTGTCAAAGACGAGCCGAGGCGGACAAATCTGGGTGTCAAAATCTAAACCATTGAATGGTACACCTAATATGGTTAGATTTTACAACCCTCATTGCTTCTAACCAAATTTGGGTCGCAGAATGTTTCTTTTACGACTTATTTAAAGATTATCTGTTATTTAGTTAATCAAAAAACTTTAAATGGTTATAAAAAGTAAATAAAAATATTTTGATATTTTGTCAATTTGTATTTTCCCCCATTCCGGCTAAGGGCGGACTCAATCGTAAAAAATCTAAATTATAACGAAAAATTGCAAAGAACAAAAATTCTTTTGCCCACTCCCCCGCCAGAGCAAATTTTTAAAAAGTCCATTAATATTAGATTTTTTACTTTTCTGGCTGGCGTTTATTATGCCTTTTTAAATAATATTTCTATCTGCTATTTAAATTAACAGTTTTACCATCTTCCAATTTTTGTATATCTTCAGCTGAATTCTTTTGCATTGACGAAAGGATTTTTGATTTATCATCCTCAATCTCTTGATCAATCTCTTTTTTTGTTTTGTTTGTTTCTAAGGCCTTTAATCTCTCTTCCTGCCATTCGGGTACTTGCTCATTAATTTTTGGCTGAACAGTTTCCTTTGTTAAGGGCTGATCTTCTGTGCCAGAGCCAAAATACCAACGAACATCTCCTTTAGTTTGGACCTCCCGATAATAAGTCTCCCCTATCTTAGGAGGTATTTTGGGAATTTTTTCTTTTTGAGCTTTGGTCAAGAGGTCTTCAACCTTAGGCATTCCCCCCAAAGTGGAAATTTTTTCTTCGACATATTCGCGACGTTTGGAATAGGCCTGACGAGAATGATTAATAATCGGCTCTTGATTTTGATTGCCCATCTTATTGGGCGGCAATGTTACTGACGAAAATGCCGGACAGGTAATGCCGTCGATTGACATTTTAACATAAATGTGATAATTATCGAGATTGACTAAATCAACCTCCTCAAAAATTGGGGCAAATTCTTGTTTTAAGGCGGCGGCGTCAGGGGCGCCAACCCGGAAAGTAATTAATGTCCCAATATTGCCAAAAACAGCGTTAATCACTTCTTCAGGGACTTGGGCGATATATTGATTAGTCATTATCAAATTTAGACGATATTTTCTTGCCTCTGAAAGAATTACTGCAAAAGATTCAGTGGCAAAATTTTGGAATTCATCAACATAAAGATAAAAATCGCGCCGGCTTTCTTCGGGCAGACTCGCCCGCCTCATAGCTGCTAATTGGATTTTTGTAATGATCATCGCTCCCAATAGCGATGAGGAATCCTCCCCTATCTCCCCAACTGACAAATCAAGAAAAAGAATTTTTCCTTGATTCATAATGTCTTCTATATTAATTGTTGATTTGGGCTGGCCAATAATATTGCGGATTGTCGAAGATGATAAAAACTGACCAACTTTATTTTGAATTGGTGCGATAGCTTCGGTGCGAAACTTTTGATCATATTTTTCATATTCATTAATAAAAAAATCTTTAATTACTGGGTCCTGAATTTTTTCTACCACCCGATTTCGAAAATCTTGATCAACCAAAATTTTTATTACTCCGAGCAGGGTAGCGTTAGGATAATCAAGTAGCCCCAAAATGGTGTTTCTCAAAATATATTCCAGCCGCGGTCCCCATGACTCACCAAATATTTTTTTAAAAATACCAACCACCCCAGAGGCAACAATATTTTTTAAATCGGGGTCAACATTTTCCAAAGGATTAAAACCAATTGGATATAGACGGTCAGCCGGTCTAAATAAAATCACCTCATTGATACGCTCATCGGGGACAAAATTGAGAAGATGTTTGATTAAGTCTCCGTGGGGATCAACTACCGCCACTCCCCTGCCCTCGCGGATATCATCAATAATCATATTTTCAAGCATTGTCGATTTACCGGTACCGGTTTTACCAATGGCATACATGTGATAGCGCCGGTCAGCAATTTTGATACCAAATTTATGTTTTAAATGACGAAAATTGGTTGCCGCAAAAGCCGTTAAATCTGTTTCAGGAACATTTTCAACAATCGGTAAATTTGCCGGCGGCTCACCTTTTTTTGAACCCGACCAAACAATATTAGGAGTTTCTACCGAAACATTTGGCAAATGGAAAATCGAAGCCAATTCTTCAATATTTAAAATATAGCCGGGTTCTAAAAAAGAACGCGATCGAAAGGCTCGATAAAAATTTATTTTATCTGTCTCGCCGGAAGCTTTGAAACCGTTGAGATTCAAGAGGTTATACTGCTTAAATGACGCCACTGTTGATGAGAGTTTGCTTTTGGCAATCATTTCATTTGGCGAGAGAGCCATAACTCTGATTTTTGTTTCAAAACCAAGTTTAGTTGATTTTTCATCCACCCCCTTAAGACCAGCCTCAAGGGTTCCCGGCAGTTTGGCCTCTTCTTTTTTTTCTTCTGCTTTTGATGAGGGTGGGGTTACCCCCATCAAAATAGTATTCAAAATCCCAGAGACAAAACGCATAAACGATCCGAGGAGACTAAAAAAAATCCCTTCGTTGTTGGTTGAACCGCTTTTGACTGCCTTAACATGATAGATGCTTTTTTTCTGCCATTGGTCAGAGACTGGCTTAACAAGAATTTGAAGCCAAATTTCTTCAGTTTTTTCTAATTTAGAAAGCACCCCAGTAATTGCCGCTAAGGGGTCAACCTCAAAATTAAGAAATGTTTTAATTGGAAAAACGTCAAGATTGGTCAAATTAAGTTCGGCTCCGGCAAATTTTAATCTACCACCTTCAATATTTTCTTTTTCTTCTAAAGTATAATCGTCGACTTTGACAATTTCGGCATTGGGATATTGAGAATAAATTTGTCCCTCGACAAAGTCCTTCAAATTATCCGGGGTATGAACATAAAATTGAATGTATTTTTCTCGTGAACAAATTTCAAAAGAAAGATAATTTTGAAATTCTATTTGTTCTTTGTAAATACCATGAAGGGCGGCAAACATCTGCTCAGCTGCCAAGGGTGTTTTTTCATTATTTTTGGGCACTGAAATTCTTAAAGTTTCAAAACAAAGACTCTGAAACCAATTAATTTTTCGTCGCTCGGCAAACATTCTGACGATCATAATAATAATAATAATTGGTACACCAATTAAGATGCTATACATTATGACTTTATAAATTAAACTACCGGCAAATTCCATAATGATGGCTTATTATTTAATAAGACAATTTTCTAAAGTCGCCCACTCGGTTTCTCCCGATTTCGGAAGAATTATTGTTACTTCATCTCCCTCATGAGCATGAAAATATGTCACTGACGCCTGTAAAACTTGATATTTTTTATGATTGACCAGAACAAACCAACGATCATCAGTATAAATTAATTTGCCAATGACTCTTTTTCTGTTAACCGGACCGACTTGTTTAAAAATAAAACTGCCGTCGGCGGCGATGGTTAATTTTAACTTATCGCCGGCAACTAACTTAGATTTTGAAGCATAATTTTGAGGAACAGGAAATTTTTTACCAGCAGCATCAATCATTTCTTCACCATCAAAAACTCCTTCAATAATGGTATTAGGTCCAACATTTTCCGGCGTCTCGAGACCCCTGGCCTGTTCTTGATAGACCTGCTCGAATAAAATTCTTTTGGCGGCATTTATTTTTTCTTCAGCTTGGTCTAAAATCTCTTTAATTTCTTTAAGTTTTTTGTCTTGGGACTGCATTTAATCCTTTCTTTAAGTGCTAAAATATTATAACATACTTTTGGGAAAATATCCATTTAAACTCTTACGGTTGGCTCATTTATCCCGGGATTTTGAACTTCGCCTAAACTGCTAATTTGGGCTTGAATTTCTTTTTCTATCTCATCTTTAGAGCGAGCAAAAGAATTTCTGGAAGTCTGCCTGACTTTTTGTTGAATTTCTGGATTGGTTATGGTCGCAGATTTTATTCCTCTCATACTAAATGGCTTCGTTGGAGTACCATCGATAAGCATTTTAGTGTAGGTATTAAATTTATCTAAATTCACCAGATCATCAATCGAACTTTCGGGAAATTCTTTAATTAAAAATTCACCGTCAGCGGCACCGATTCGATAACAGATCATTGTTCCAACATTACCAATGACAGCGTCTCGGATAGTTTCCGTCAGTTGGGCAATATATTGGTTGGTAATGGCTAAATTTAAACGATATTTTCTTGCTTCTGATAAAATACTGGCAAAGGAATCGGTGGTAAAATTTTGAAACTCGTCAACATAGAGATAAAAATCGCGCCGGCTTTCTTCGGGAATATCGGCCCGCGAAAAAGCCGCCATTTGGATTTTGGAGACTAAAATCATCCCCAAAAGATTAGCATTAACTTCGCCAATTTTACCTTTACTTAAATTAATAAGTAAAATTTTTCCTTCATCCATCAGCTTTCGAAGATTAAAGGCGGATTTTTTCTGCCCGATAATATTTCTCATCAACTCATTAGTAGTGAAACGACCAAACTTAGAAATAAAATAATTATACATTTCCGATTTATGGAAATCGGCTGTTTTAGCCAATTGCTGGGTCCAAAAGGCTTTAACAATCTGATCTTTAACACCTGCAATCAGTCTATTTCGAAAATTATCATCAGTAAAAATTCTTGGGACATCGATTAAAGTACCGCCGCCCGGCTGAGCCATAATCGTTAAAGCGGCATTTCTAAACCAGTGTTCCCATTGCGGACCGACTATCCCCATTTGGGTTGGATCAAAAAGTTTATAAAATATTTGAATCGCTTCTTGGATAAGAAAATCTCGCTGATCAGCAGTCTGCCACTCTAATAGATTTAGTCCCATTGGATATTCAACATCGGAAGGATCAAATAAGATGACGTCATCCACTCGATTTTCTGGGACTTTACCTAAAAGATCCTCGATAGCATCGCCTAAGGGATCAACAAAACAACAGCCTCTCCCCGCCTTCATATCCTGCTCAAACATATTGGAAAATAAGGTTGTTTTCCCAACCCCGGTTTTTCCAATCATAAAAATATGCCGCCGCCGGTCTTCAATTTTCAAGCTAATAACTTTCCTTTGACCGCGATAAACGCTTTCGCCCAAAATTATCCCCTCTGATGGTAGATTAGTTGGCGGCGGCAATTCCTTTGATTTAGCCCATTCAATAATCGGAGTCTCAACATAAAAGCTCGGCAGATGGAAAATCGAAGCCAGTTCCTCGGCATTGAGAATTATTCCTTTTCCAGTAAAGCGTCGTAAAATATATTGCTTGATGATTTGGTCATCAATTTTTAGTTTAAATCCATTAAGATCGGGCGCCGAAAATTGACCAAAGGAGGTAGAAATTTCTTTCAAATGCATTAATGCCTGCTGATGAGTTTCAGCCACCACTACCATTCTAATATTGGTTGCCAAACCAGTTTTCGAAACCTTTTCATTTAGGGCTTTTAAGCTTTGCTCCTGCATCGGTGTAAGTTGGGGTGGTTGTTTGGGGATATTCGAACCACTTTTTACCTCGGATGGGCTACTTTTTGCCCCATGAAATATACCTGAAAGCAATTCAAAAACAAAATGAAATATCTTCATATACCATTTTTCAGAGATGATTGATTTTCCTTGCTGAACTCTTTGGGCAATAATTTGTCCCATTTTTCGCCAGTCATCGCTAATCGGTCTGACTACCATCTGGATAGCCGCGCCAGAATTTGCCGGCAGTTTTGATAAGCAATTGGTCAAAGAATTTAAGGGGTCGGCTTCCAAATTTTTGTAGGTTTTAATTGGTAAAATAAATTTGGTTTTTAATTTTAAATTAGCACCAATCATTGCTCCCTTGCCCGATTGAAAAATATTAGGCATTGGTGATTTTGTCACTTGAGCAGTTGGCCAATAAGAATTAATTTGCTTTTCAATTAGACCGGCTATCTCTTTAGAACACGAACAGTAAAAACCCAATTTTCCTTCAAGGGAAATGATTTCTAAAGAAATTTGATTTTGGAGACTAAAAATTTTCTTTTCAAATCCCTTTTCATAAAGATTGCCCAAAGAAGAAAAAAATTGTTCAGCGACGCTGATTAATTCTCTAAAATCTTTTGCTGGCTGGTTTTCTTTTTGAGTGATTTGTTTGGGAATGGAAATTTGAAAATAAGCCAGTTTTTTAACCCGTTCGAGCTCATACTTTTCTTTTTGACCCTGAAATATCGAATAAATCAAATATGAACAGATAAAAATAAAGATTAAAAAACCGATGCTGATTAAGATATTAAAGAGATCACTACCTATTTCCAATTTTCCTCCTTAATTTCTTTTTGTTTTTGGGGCTATTGGTTTTCACCAACCATCTCACTTAGCCCTCTCTGAAGACGACTTGCTTGATCCGTTGTATTTACGTCCCCTTTGATATTATCCAAAGTAAACTCACCCGCATTACTCTTCGGAGGTTCGTTAACATCATTGGATTGAGAAGGTGTATCAACTATTTCAAATTCGGGCAAAGATGCTGGAGATTCCGGTTCTTTTTGAGGTTCTTTCTCTTCAGGTTGAATAGATTCCCCTTCTGAAGGAACCCCTACTTCAGATGGTTGAAGCGGTTCGGGCGGAGGACCTTCTTTGGGTATGTTGGGGAGATTTGCCCCATCCATTGTTTACCTCCTTTTTTCTCTATCTATATTCAAAACTGGTTCGTCTTTCTTGAACCTTATCTAAAACAATTATATCACTTTTTAATATACTATACCACTAGACTATATTCTAGATTGACTTTCTTATTCTTCGTAATAAGTCTCGGATAATCCATAAATTATGTAAAGAAGCTAATCTAAGTCCAAGCATTTCCTTATTTTTAAAAAGATGCCCAAGATAAGCCCTGGAGTAACCCTTTTGGCAAGAAAAACATTGACAATTTTTCTGAATAGTCCTTTTATCGGTTTGGTAACGGGATGATTTAAGATTGATTTTAGAGAAATTTTGCCAATTATTGGTTGTCCAACAGGTCCCGTGACGACCTAAACGGGTTGGCAAAACTGAGTCAAAAAGATCAAATCCCCATTTTATCGCTTCAATAATATCTTCCGGCTCCCCTACCCCCATCAGATAATGTGGTTTTTCTATTGGAAGTTTAGGTCCCATCCATCTTATAACTTTCCTCATTTTTATTTTGCCCTCTCCGACTGAAACTCCCCCGACAGCCAATCCATCAAACGGTAGGGAAGAAATATAGTCAACAGATTGATTACGGAGATCTCGATAAACCGATCCTTGAACAATCCCAAATAAGGCTTGCTTGGGATTTTTAAATCTTTGCCAATAGTCGATTGATTTTTTTGCCCAGAGATGAGTAATTTTAATCGATTGTTCTGCCCGTTGGTAGCTGGCGGGATATTCGGTACATTCATCTAAAACCATCATAATATCTGAACCTAAATTCTTTTGGATATCAATTATTTTTTCTGGAGAAAAAAAATGCTTTCCGCCGTCTAAATGAGATTTGAAAGTCACCCCTTCTGAATCAATCTCTGCTAATGACTTTTTCTTGTTCTTGACTTTTTGATAATCAGTGTAATTTTTACCAAGAGAAAATATTTGATAACCACCGGAATCAGTTAAAATTGGCTTTTGCCAGCCAATAAATTGGTTGAGACCGCCCATTTTTTTAATTTTGCCATCTCCGGGGCGAAGATATAGATGATAAGTATTAGCCAAAATCATCTCGAAACCGATGACTTTAAGCTCTTCAAAACTAATCCCCTTAACAGTACCAAAAGTGGCGCAAGGTAAAAATGCCGGGGTTTTAACCTCGCCGTGGGACATTTTAATAATTCCCTTGCGGGCTAAAGATTTTTTGGAGTGTTTTTCGATCTCAAATTGAAACATTTGAATAAGTCAAAACCCCGGGTTTTAGACGGGGTTTTGACTATTTATTTGGGCCGAATATTAATATAATCTATCGCAGTTACTTTAATTCAACTTTAGCGCCAGCGGCTTCAAGCTTTTTCTTGGCTTCTTCGGCATCTTTCTTGGGTATATCTTTTTTTATTTCTTTTGGAGGATTATCTGCTAAATCTTTGGCTTCTTTAAGACCTAATTCCTGATTGATTTCCCGCAAAGCCTTAATTACTGCAATTTTTTGGGTTCCTGAATCAGCCAAAACCACCGTGAAATTAGCTTTCTCTTCTTCTTTCTCGGACGTTCCAGAGGAAGCTGTCATCCCGACTGCTGCCATGGGAGCGGCTGAAGATACTCCAAAGCGTTCCTCAAGAACTTTGACTAATTCTGCCAATTCGATGGTTGTCAATCCCTCGATTTCCTTAATTAAATCTTTGAATTTTCCCGATGGAGCCGGTTTTTCAACTTGAGGAGTTAATTTTGGAGTCTCCTCTTTTTTTTCATCAACAATAGGAGCTTCCACCTTTATTTCTTCTTTTTCTACCTCTAGTTCTTTCTTCGGTAAAGTTTCTTCCTCTGGCTTTACAATTTCTTTTTCAGGTTTAGTTTCTTCTTCTTTGGACTCGTCTGCTTTTGATTGAGACGCTTCGTCTTTTTGTTCGTCTGCCATTCTTTTCTCCTTACTATTAAATTATGACACAAGGCTTTATTATTTTATGCTTTTTGTTGTCGATATTGATCTAATAAATAAACCAATGATTTTAAATTCCCTTTTAAAACACTGACTAATCTGTATATTGGCGTATTTAAGGTTCCGACTAATTTGGCGTAAAGCTCTTCTCGAGACGGTATTGAAGCCAGTGTCAAAATAATATTTTTCTCAGCAAAATTTCGATTTATTAAACCGCCAATAATTTGAAATTTATCAACTTCTTTTTGATAAGTAACGATTAATTTAGCTGGCGTAACCTCATCTTCAGCGCCCCAAATTATTGCTACCGGCTGATCTAATAAATTCTCGTTGATATTTAAGCTGGCATTTTTTAAGGCAATTTTAAAAAGGCTATTTTTGACGATCCGAAAGCCAATCCCCTGCTTATGCAGTCTTTTTTTTAATTCTTGGATTTCTTTAACTTTTAGGCCTTGGTAGTTTACTAAAATAACTGCCTTAGATTGACTAAGATTCACAGACATCTCTTTGACTAATTTTTCTTTTTGGGGCCGAGTTAAAATCATTTTCTGCTAGTATTATGTCCTATTTTACACAAACGTCTCGCCACCGCGAGACCATTGGAAGCGACAAGTAAGTAGTTATCATTAACCCACATATTACCTATAACCTTTTACTTATTACTTCTTCTGCCTCGATAGGACTTATCCCGAACAAAATCCGAGAACTACATTCGAAGGATTTTGGAAGGGGCCTATTTTCTTTGGCTATTTTATTTTACTATACTTAAATATTATTGTCAACCCTTTGCACCTTTATTTATGTTCGGACCTTAATCCCCGGTCCCATGGTGGAACAAACCGTAATAGAAAAATTTTTCTCTGCGGGTAAATTTGAAACCAAAGCGCGATAATTTTCTTCTAATTTCTTTTGCTCATCACTTACTTTGCCGATTACTTGATGGATAATTCCATAAGCATCGGTTTTATATTCAACTTGACCACTAGCTAAAGACTTGGCAGTTTCTTGAGGTTTTTCAGTAATTGTCCCTGCTTTCGGGTTGGGCATTTTTCCTTTTGGACCAAGAATTTTGGCTAATTTGGCGACTTCTGACATTAAATCTGGGGTAGCTAAATAAATATCAGCTTCTGTTTTTTTACTTGCCGCGATTTCTTTAATGGTTTTATCATCCAAAATAACTACCGATATTTTTTTCCCGGTTGGATGGGGATATTGTAAAATTCCCCTTACTTGTTCAGGTTTGACTGATCGACTAATTAATCTTATATGGATTTCAACAGTCCCATCGAATTTCGATATTGATGTTTTTTTTACCAACTCAATCGCCTCTTCAGGGGGATATTTTTTATTCCGATCAAGACTTTTAAAAGTTGCTTGATATTTTTTTGAACGAATTTTCGCCTTGCCTGTTTTTACTTTTTTTATTGGTTTCTCTGTCTCTTCTCCAACAGTTTTAGTTTCAACTTTCTCTTCAACTTCTTTTTTCTCTTCAAATTTTTTTTCTTTTATTTTCTCTTCAAGTTTGATCTTTTTAGTTTTTTCCTTTTCCTTCTTTTTTCCATGATGTTTAGCAATGGGACTACCTAAAATACCCTCCTTTTGAATATCATTTTCAAGCTCAAATTTTTTAACCGCTTTTTGTGTCCCCATATTTTTCAAGGTAAATCATTCCACTAATTTTTCTATTCACTAATCATCACTAATTTTTAATATTTTTTTATTAGCGACTATTCGTGAATGATAGATTTGTCGGAATGTTATTCAATATTTAAAGTTTCTTCTTTTATTCCCTTACTTAATGATTTTAACACGGAATCGGCAACGGAGTCAATAATTATCTTTAGTTTTTTCCCCTCATTAGGGGTAAAATTTTTCAACACCCATTTTTCGGTTGGTACTTTTTCGTCTTTACCAACCCCAACTCTTATACGCCAGAAATTTTCTCCAATTGCTTGGATAATTGATTCTATACCCTTATGCCCAGCTGAAGTTCCGCCAAGATTAATTCTTACTTTTCCAAGGGGTAAATCTACCTCATCATATATTACCCAAATATCTTCACTGTCTATTTTCCAATAGTTTTTGATTTTTAAGACAGCCCCACCGGAATTATTCATTAACGTTTGAGGGAGAACAAGCTTTAACCGATTTTCTAAATCCCCTATCTCGGCAAAGCGGGATTGATAGATTGGTTCCAAACGAAAAACCACTCCCCTTTTTTGAGCAATTTTCTCCACCACCATAAAACCCAGATTATGACGGGTTTTTTGATATTTTTTTACAGGATTACCTAAACCAACAATTAGTCTCATCATATTTTATGGGTACACCTTAGAGGTGTCAACCTGTTAATGAAATTTCTATATTTAAAGTCCAGGAATATTTAGATCGCCAGCGATTGACTTCATTTTTTCAGCGGCAATTGCCTGAACTCGAGAAATTGCTTCGGCGATCGCTTGTTCGAGACCTTTCTCTAAATCTCTCTTTTTTTGCGGATCAAGCATAATTTCAGCGATTTCCACTGATAAAATATGCTGTTCACCATTAAAAACTACCGTAATCGCTCCATTTTGGGCTTTGGCTTCAACTTCGGTTTCCTTCAATTCTTTTTGGACCGCCCGTGCCTTTTTTTGCAAATCCCATAATTTTTTAGCTTTGTCCAACATATTTTGCTCCTTCGTCACTTAAATGCAAAATTCAAATATCAAAATGCAAATTAACAGAATTCTAAGTTTATTTTACATTTTAAATTGTCATTTTGAACTTTGTCCGACGCTTTAGGTCGGACTCCGATCGATGTATCGGAGAGATTTAATTTTTTAATTTTTTAATATTTGATTCTATAAAACCATCGATTTCCCCATTAAGAATTTTCTCCGGATTTGTCGATGTCTCTCCCGTCCGGTGGTCTTTGACTTGTTTATAAGGATGTAAAACATAGGAACGGATTTGATTTCCCCAAGCAACATCAAGATGTTCGCCCCGCAGTTTAGTCTCCTCTTCTTTCTTCTCTTTTAATTTTAATGCTATAAGCCTGGATTGTAAAATCTTTAAGGCAGTGGCTTTGTTTTGAAGTTGCGAACGCTCATTTTGGCAAGAAACTACTATCTTAGTTGGCAGATGGGTAATCCTTACAGCCGAATCAGTGGTATTTACCCCTTGCCCGCCGTGACCTCGAGAGCGGTAAACATCGATCTTTAAATCTTTTTCATTAACGATTATTTCTTCTGTATTAGTGATTTCCGGAATAATTTCCACTAAAGCGAAACTGGTATGGCGGGCTTTATCGGCGTCAAAGGGACTTAGCCGCACTAAACGATGAACGCCGGCTTCATTTTTAAGATATCCATACGCGTATAAACCGCTAATTTGCAAAGTAACCGATTTAATCCCGGCTTCTTCGCCGGGAGATATTTCTAAAATTTGATATTGCCAGCCCCTGTTTTTACTAAACCGCTCGTACATTCTTAATAAAATTTCCGCCCAGTCTTGGGCTTCAGTGCCGCCAGCGCCAGCATGAATTGATAAAAGGGCACTTCCTTGATCATAAGGACCGTTTAACAATGATTTAAGATTAAGAGCTTTAATTTGCTCGGGAGTTTTGGCTTGCTCAAATTCTTCAATTATTTTTTGTAAATGTTGTAACTGATCAATTTTTTCTTTGGCTTTTTGCTGATCTTTCCAAAATAAGGGATTATTTATCTCTTTTTGGATTTTTTCTATTTGGTTCTTTTTTTCGGCAATTTTGAATAGATTATTAAGCTCTTCTTTGGTGGACATATGTTTATTTTACCTGAAATTTAACAAAAAGGGAAATTAAACAATCAAGAAAATCCGCCATAAAGGCGGATTTTCTTTTACCTACGCATTTATTTGTTTTTAATTTAAAAAGGCAAGCTTGGCGATTTGTCTTTTCTGGCGAATATAGGCCGCCAAGGTTGTGCCTAAAGTGGCTAAAGAAAAGGGAATCGCCATATCAACACCGGCAGACGGTAAGGTTTTATCAGTTGGCTGTTTGGTAGGTTCAGCTTTTGCTACTTTTGTCTCTTGCTTCTGTTGCTGTTGCTGTTGTTGCTGCTGCTGACTTTTTTTAGACTGCTGCTGCTCTTGAGTCTGTCCATTCTGCTGTTGCTGTTGCTCTTGACCATTTTGCTGCTGTTGCTGCTGTTGACCACCATTTGATGGAACAGGGGTCGGCGAAGAAGTGGGTGATGGAGTTGGTCTAGGAGTTACTTTACCTACATTAATACTTACCCCTTGCTGTTGCTGCTGTTGTTGTTGCTGCTGCTGTTCCTGGTTGACAACAATATTGCTTTTGGTGGAAGTATTGACCGAAACTCCTTGTGATTGCTGTTGCTGCTGTTGCTGTTGTTGGCTTTGGTCAACTGAAATGCTTAAAGCATGAGCTGCCATAGGAAAAGTTAAGGCAAAAATCCCCGAACCTAAAGCAATTAATAATTTGTTCATTGTGACTTCCTAATAATTAAGTTTACTTATATTTTACTTTCGACCTTTAATTATATACTTATTATAATTTTTGTCAACCCGCACACCAATGCAAATTGGTAGTATGGGTCAAGGTTTTTCACCCTTCAGAGTCAATCTTACTTTAAGCGGATTGACGCTGGAGGTTGTCGCCCAGCCCCCGAGGGGGCTGGGCGGAGTAGTTCGATCTACGGGCCGGCAACGTTAATGCCGACCTCTTGGTTCTGCTTCATCAACTGTTGCTGCTGCTGGCTCTGTGTGAGAATGTTATTGTTGTCGATGCGCCAGCTGGGGACAAGAGAAAACCCCACCAGCTGGTTTGAATACACCGTCGGTGCCATCGGGCCGAGCATCTGGCCTGATGGATATGTACTTGACACGAATGTGTAGCTAATGTTGTTGTTGTAGTTGTGGTTGTTGACCACCGTATCTTGCCTTGCCGGCGCCGATGGAACGACGATACACTTTCCATCAGCTCCGTCCTTACCGTCATGGCCATCGGCTCCGGGCTCACCATCGCGCCCGTCCCTACCCGGTATCAATGACGCCTGGACATATCTCTGAGCCGTCAACAGCTGGTACGCCTCCATGTATCTGGCGGCATCCCCTTTCCGGTATTGCCCACAGTCTGGACATACTGGATCGGGTCCGGTAATGATTCCAGCGTCGATCAGCTTCTGGTGTGTAGGGCACGCCGGGACATGGTGTGTTCCAGTCAACAGTAGTGTCTTGACCATCCCGCGAAGACCCTGCACATCAGGAACGGTTCCAAGGAACCGCGCCTCAAGTGGGGTCAACGCGCGTTGAGGCACATCGTGGTGGACCGGGACCGGGACGGTAACCGTCCTTGGTGATGGGTGAACGGCTGGTTGCTGATGTTGCACTTGAGGCTGAGCATCGGCCGCCACGTACCCGATCGGCTCGTTGGCCAGGACGGCCAACGGAACCGAAAGGACGAGTATTACGGCGACGAAAACAGCAATCATCTTCGATTTCATGTCTACCTCGCACCTCCGATGGTGATCTGGTCCCCCCGACACAATTGCATTGCATCGGGGATTGTGGCCTCAATCGCCCCGGTACCGATTACCCGGACGACTGTGGCTGTCAGAAAGACTACCCCATCCCGCCAAAACCTCAACCTCGTATCTTTCTTTACATCCTTCATGTCCATACTCACCGACACCTCAATCCGCCGCGGCCCCGCCACCAGAATCAACATCACATCTGTCATCTGGGGCGGTGGTACCACTGCCGGTGCCGGCATTAGGCCCGGTTGCGGACCCACCGGCATCATCGCCGGCAGATCCTCTGCCGGCTCGTCAGGGAGAAGAACCCCCTCGCCGACTTGAACGCCGGTCGAGGTCGCTCTCCCTATCCCGATACCAAGACCGGCCGGAGCTGGCGCCTGCATATTCTGCAAGGCCTGCTCCGCTGCTAGGATTGCCATGTCTGGAGTTGCTCGCGCCGAGACGAAACCCCGGAGCTGGGCAAACATCATTACCTCTGGCATCTCCCGCCATCCCGGCGGAGCCCGCTGGACCATCACGTTGAAGCTCTCTGCTGACTTCCGCACCGAACTCCAACTGATAGGTATGATCACCAGGATTAAGCGATTATGCTTATCCCGGCTCCAGACGCCCCATTCGAAAGTGTATGGGTTTGCCGGGAGATCTGGTAGAGTTACCCGAAATCCTCTTCCCTCACCCAATTCAGCAGGCCCC
>JBBUEO010000036.1:4099-16849 GCA_038056915.1 Patescibacteria group bacterium | reverse complement strand
AACTCGACTTTCTGAATCTTCTGGATCCCAGTGAAGATGCCGATTGCATCGGCGTCCAGTCCTTGGAAATACTGGGGCAAAACTCCCGAGTTAGAAAACCAGCATCCAAGGAGTTTCCCCCTGTAGCTGACTTCCAACCTCGAGAATATCCCCGAAAGGTTGGTCCGTTCCGTGATCGAGATGCCACCCGACCACTGGAGGGCGCCCGCCTGCACCATTGTCGTCGTCATGCTAATGGCGACGACGAACATCAATACAACTATCAAGGTACAACGCATCTTTACCATCGCCTCCTAAGCGACAGATTTTTGCGTATCTTTACCCTATTCAGGGCAAAATGCTAGCCAGAACCAGGGAAGGAGGGGCAGACTTATAATAAATTAAAGTCTTCTCTCCGCAAGTCCCAGCCAGCATCTCGCCCTGAAAGGCTTATCTCGCTTTGAAAAGCTCGATATAAACTTTTTTCGCCCTGAAGGAATCGGTTCAAACCATAAAAAGGCGGGGTTTCCGCCTCCTTTTATTATTTTTCAAAATACACTCAATTATACAATATTTCACCTAAAATGTCAATACTTGTGGGCCTTTTTTGGTATCTTCAATAATAATCCCCTCTTTTTCAAGCTTCTCCCTGATTATATCAGCTTGTTTAAAATCGCCCCTTTTTCTCAATTCCTCCCGTTGATTGATCATCTTCTTCTGTTCTTCAGATAATTTATTCGTTATTATTAGTATTAAGCCAAAAATTTCTTCCAAATATTGGAAATCTTCTTTTGATAATTTAGATAAGTTATTGAGTATTAAAGTAAGTGCCTTGGGAGTATTAAAATCATTATCGAGAATTTTTTCAATTTTACTTTTAATGATCGCTTGACCGCTTTGAGCATTGCTTTTGGCGCGAAGGAGTTTTTCTTTAATTTTTCTGGCCTCTGAAAAGGACTTTTTAACCCAATTAAACGGTTTTCGCCAGAAGGTGCTTAAAAAGGCGATTTTTATGGTATCAGCATCATTTTGCCTTAAAGCATCTTTAATTGTGATAAAATTTCCTAATGATTTGGACATTTTTTGATTGTTAATAAGCAGCATTCCTGAATGGAGAAAATAACGAGCTAACGGCTTGCCGGCGAAGCCAAAGCTTTGAGCAATCTCATTTTCATGATGAGGAAAAATTAGTTCAGAGGCGGCGCCGTGAATTTCAAAGGGCTGACCCAAATATTTGGTCGACATCACCGAACATTCAATATGCCAGCCCGGATAACCTTCTCCCCATGGTGAAGACCAATGTTGGAGATGTGAAGGATCAGCTTTGAGCCATAAAGCAAAATCAATTGGATCGCGCTTTAAGGGATCTTTGTCTACTCTTGCGCCAGTCTTTGATTTGGAAAAATCTCGCCGGGAAAGTTTGCCATAACCAGAGAATGCTCTGACTTTAAAATAAACATTCCCTTGATTTTCATAAGCAAAACCTTTATCAATTAACACTTTAATATAGTCAATTATATCTTTGATATGGTCAGTTGCTCGAGGAGAAACATCTGGTTTTAAAATATTTAAATCTGCCATGTCCCGAAAATGCTCGGCTTCATAAAACCGGGCGATCTCTTGGGGCGTTTTTTTAAGAGCTTTTGCTTGTTTTTCAATTTTGTCTTCGCCGGATTCGGTATCATCAACCAAATGACCGACATCAGTGATATTTTGGACAAATTTTACTTGAAGACCCTTAGAAAGCAAAAAACGTCTTAGCCAATCAAAAAAAATCCAGGTCCGGGCATGGCCGAGGTGATCTGGGGCGTAAACTGTTGGGCCACAAAGATAAATACCCACCGGATGATCTTTTGGAAATTGAAAAATTTCTCTCTTGCGAGTCAAACTATTGTATAATTTAATCATCAAAATTTATTCTTCCAACAGGTTGTCCTCTGTCATTTGCTGGCTAATAATTTCCTTGGGATAAGTCGCCGCTTGTTCGGGGTTTTCAAACTGGTCAAGGTCAGCGTCAATCGCCACCATAACCTCTTGACAATCCATGCACTCTTCTCCGGGAATGCCGGTTTTGCCGCAGATGGGACAAAAACCTGTTGGTTGCTCCTTGGTCATCTTCATCCCCTCATTTACTTTCTAATAGTCTTTCCTGCCCTCGAGGGCGCGTCTTAGAGTGATTTCATCGGCATATTCTAAGTCGCTTCCGACTGGCAACCCTCGAGCGATTCTAGTAGTTTTTAGATTTTTTAAACCAAGTTTTTGGATTTCTCGCGCAATATACATTGCCGTGGCTTCGCCCTCTAATGAGGGATCGGTGGCTAATATTATTTCTTTTAATCCACCGGCCGGCGAAGTCTCCTTTTTTATTTTGACTAATAATTCCCGAATTCGCAAGTTTTCCGGACCAATGCCGTCAATTGGCGAGATGACTCCGCCTAAAACATGGTAATGTCCTGTAAAATCGGTTTTTTCCAAAGCAACAATATCCAGCGGTTCTTCGACTACCATAATTATCTTGTTATCTCTTTGAGGCGATTGGCAAATTTCACAAGGATCGTTTTCAGATATATTATAGCAGTTTTGACAAGTTTTGAGCTGTTTTTTTAAATCCAAAATCGCCTGCCCTAAATTCTGAATGTCTTGGTCGGATTTGCTTAGCAAATAAAAAGTGAGTCTGGAAGCGCTTTTGGGACCAATACTTGGCAACTTGGAAAATTCTTCAATTAAGTTCGAAACGGACTCTGGTAAAATTTTCGACATAATAATTAGGGTTTAGGATTTCGGATTTAGGATTTCGGATTTTCCCACATATTGGCACTGGCTACATTTTAACAGTTTGAGTTTAGAATTAAAAGTTAATATATTATCGCATTGGGGACATTTTTTATCCAGTGGTTCATCCCAAAAAGCCGTTTTGCAGGAGGGATAATTTTTACAGCCCCAAAAGGTTTTTCTTTTTCGAGTCATTTTTTTGATAAGTTTTCCACCGCACTTTGGACATAAAACTTTGGCGGCAATTTCTAAATTCTTTGTATATTTACATTTTGGATAATCAGGACAGGCCAAAAAGGGACCAAATTTACCCTCTTTTAGAATCAAATTTTTTCCGCATTGAGAACATTTTTCATTCATTATCTCTTTGACGATTTCCTTTTCTTTGATTTCGCTGACATGGTTTTTTAAAAGAGGTTGGGTATATTTACAATCAGGAAATCCCGAACAAGCGATAAATTTGCCATAACGTCCCAAGCGGATTTGTAATTTTTTGGAGCATTTAGGACAGACTTTATCAGTTTCTTGAATATTGTCATTTTTTGAGACCGCTTCCATTTTGTAGGTCAAATTTTTCTCAAAGGGATCATAAAATTTTTTTAAAACTTCCTGCCACTTGTATTTTCCTAAGGCAATCTCGTCCAAATCATTCTCCATTTTGGCGGTAAAATCGTAATTGACAATCTCTGGAAAATGTTTGCATAAAGTATCAGTGACAATTTCTCCAATTTCTAAAGGAATAAGTTTTCCTTGGACTTTTTCAACATAGCCTCTTTCGACAATAGTTGACAAAGTCGGCGCATAAGTTGAAGGCCGACCAATGCCCCTTTTTTCCAGTTCTCTAATTAAGCTTGCTTCAGTATATCTTGGGGGCGGTTCAGTAAAATGCTGGTTTTTTTCGATTTTGTTTAGATTTAATTTCTGATTGATTGCCAATTTGGGAATAATAGGTGACTTTTGTTCATTTTGATTTAATTGATAAACTTTTTGATATCCAGCAAATTTTATTTTTGTGCTAATGGTTTCAAAACCATAGTCGGGTCTTCCCTTATTAGTTAAAGCGGCAATCTCAACTTTTATTTCTTCGAAAATTGCCTCTTTCATTTGAGAAGCGATCATTTTTTGCCAGATTAATTGATAAAGTCGGGCATTATCTTTCTGATCGTCAATACTTTCCAGCTTTAAATTTGTCGGTCTGATGGCTTCGTGAGCTTCCTGGGCACCGCGGATTTTAGTTATATAAATTCTGCCTTTCTCGGGCAAAAAGTTGCCGCCAAATTTATTTTCGATTACTTGGCGAGCCTGGTTGATGGCGATTGGGGAAACCTGCCATGAATCAGTTCTCATGTAGGTGATCAAACCTTTTTCGTAGAGATTTTGGGCGATTACCATGGTTTTTTTCGCCGAAAATCCTAAACTGCGGCCAGCTTCCTGCTGTAAAGACGAGGTGGTAAATGGCGGGAAGGGTTGACGAATTTTATCTTCATATTTAATATCTTTGACTAAATATTTCGCCTTGTTTAAATCATCAAAAATTTCTTGAGCTTGATTTTTATTTTTAATTGCCAAATTATCAATCTTTTGTCCGTTACGACTTGTCAAAACCGCTTTAAAAATATTTTCGGGAGAGTCTAAAGAATTTAAAAAAGCAACAATTTTCCAAAATTCCTCTGGGACAAATTTTCTAATCTCTCTTTCCTTTTCAACCACTAATCTTACTGCCACTGATTGCACCCGACCAGCCGAGAGTCCCTGGGCAACTTTTTTCCATAAAAACGGCGAAAGCTGATAACCGACGAGACGATCCAAAATTCTTCTTGCCTGCTGAGCATCAACTAAACAAAGGTTAATTTCACGCGGGTGTTGGATGGCTGTAAGAATCGCCGGCTTGGTAATTTCATGAAATGTAATCCGATGAATTTTTAATTTAGGATTTTGGATTTTAATTTTTTTAATATCGGCGGCTTGCAAGATATGCCAAGCAATCGCTTCCCCTTCACGATCATAGTCAGTGGCTAAATAAAGATTATCGCTATTTTTAATCTCTTCCTTAATAGATTTAATAGTCTTTCTCGCTTTAGGAGGAATCACATAAGAAGGCGAGAAATTATTTTCTAAATCAACTCCCAACTCTTTTTTAGGTAAATCACGAACATGACCGAATGAGGCTAAAATTTTATATCCTGATCCCAAGAAATTTTTAATTGTTCTGCCCTTAGTTGGCGATTCAACAATGATAATATTCATTTAATTAACCTTCCATTAATAACAAATCTTGTCCCACCCATATTGCGGATTTTTCCTTTCATTTCCATTTCAATTAGGGTTGAATTTACTTGCGCAGTTGAAAGTTTCGATTGAGCAACTAAGTGGTCAATTAAAATCGGCTGCTTTAATAATTTTAACAGAATTTCCTCTTCTTTAGAATCGGGAAGAATTTCTTGGGCTTTAATCTGCGTTTCTTTCTGGCTGATCGATAATTCCTCTAAGATATCGTGAGGAGTTAACACTAGTTTAGCTCCCATCTGAATTAAACGGTTAGTTCCCTGAGAGGTTAAAGAAAATATTTCTCCGGGAACGGCAAAGACTTCTCGATTATATTCTATCGAAGCGGTCGCCGTCAAGAGAGAGCCGGAGTCCGGAGCCGCTTCAACGACGACTGTTCCCAGAGATAGACCGGCAATGATCCGGTTTCTGATTGGGAAGTTTGATCTCCAGGCCGGTGTCCCGAGGGGAAATTCGGAGATAATTGCCCCATCAGCGGCTAAAATCTTATCAGCCAATCTAATGTTGGCGGTGGGGTAAATTTGATCTAAACCGCAACCCAAAACCGCGATTGTCCGCCCCCCGACTGATAAAGCCACTTCATGAGCGATTGAGTCAATCCCCAAAGCCAAACCTGAAATAATGGTAATTTTTGCCGCCGCGATTGGCCCGATTAATTCTTCGGTGGCTCTTCGCCCATAAGGCGAATATTTGCGCGAGCCAACAACAGCGATTGCCAGCTCATCATTAGGAATTATGTTTCCTTTTAAATACAAAATCCCCGGCGGATCGGGAAGTTTTAATAAATTTTTGGGATATTCCTTATCCGAAAATATTAAAACATCAATTTTTAACCTTTTAAGCTTTTCGATCTCTTGATCAGGATTTTTCGAGGCAATAACTTCTTTGACGGCTTCGATTTGGTTAACATCTAATCCAGCCTGGGCCAAATCTCGATTATTTGTTTGCCAGATTTTTTCTAATTTTTTAAATCGCCTAAAAAGTTTTAAAAATGTCCGTCCGCCGATTTTTTGATTAGTAGACAAAGCCACCCAATATTTGGCATCTTGATTCAAAAAACCTCCCTGCCCCGAGCGAAGTCGCGGGGCTTGACCCCGCCATAACAGCTTCCTGTAAAACCTACTTCGTAGTGTACTTACAGGAGCGCTGTATGCGGGGTCTGCGCCCCGAACCGAGCTTTGTTCTGGTTCGGGGCTTGACAAAAATTCTATCTTATGTTATAATACCAAAGTATCCTAAAAATCGTAATAGGAAGGAACATAAATAAAAAGATTTACTTCTTTCCTATTACACCCATCCCCAGCCTTGTACATTAAAAATTTATTGAGGCTGGCCAGATGTCTATCTCGCCTTTGGCGGATTAGACGGATGGGATTGTGAAGGAGAGGATTTAAAGAAGAAGCCCCGCTGTCATGGCGGGGTTTCTTCTTTAATGACGAAGATAATCTTTGTTCTCAGGATCGAATACTTTCGAAGCTATTCCTTTTAAATATGAAGTGGTCTTAATGACTAAATCGGCTTGAGTTAAAATTTTTTTATCTATTTGCCTATAATTAGCAGGAGCTGGTTTACCTTTAATATTAGCCGAAGAAGCAACTAAAGGACCTGTCAGGTTAATTACTTTTTCCAACCACTTATATTGTGGCAGGCGGATACCAATTTTATTATCTTTAGTAATTACTTTAGGAAAATCTATTTTAAAAATATTCGTTGGCAATATGATAGTTACTTTACCAAGCAAAAATTCTTTTATAACTTTGGTTGGTATCTTTATAGTACTTTTACCATTCAAACGGAAATTATCATATAAATTCTTCGTCAATAACACTGAAGTTGGCTGAGTAAACTTTCTTTGTTTAATTTTATACAACTTTTTGATGGATAAATTATTTAAAAGACAGCCAATCCCGTAGACAGTATCAGTCGGAAATATTAAAATGCCGCCTTTTTGTAATATGTCAACGGCTATTTTTTGAGAATTCTTTGCCTTTATACTAACAATTTTCATCGGTAGACTAAAAAAGAGTCTCTTACATCAAGTTTTAAATTTAGGATTTAGGATTTTACTATTTCTATTCCCATACTCTTAGCCGTTCCCTGAACAATCCGCTTGGCAGCCTCTAAATCATTAGTATTTAGATCATTAAGTTTTGTCTGGGCAATATTTTCAATTTGAGTCAAATTTACTTTACCAACCTTTTCACGGTTCGGCACCCCTGAACCTTTTTCAAGTCCGGCAGCTTTTTTTAGCAGTTCTGCTACCGGGGGCGATTTTAGGATAAAATCAAAAGTTCTATCTTCATAAACCGTAATTTCCACCGGCACGATCGTCTCCCCCATCGTCTTAGTTTTTTCATTAAAACGATTTACAAAATCCATTATATTTATGCCATGTTGGCCTAAAGCCGGTCCAATTGGCGGTGCCGGGGTGGCTTTTCCAGCCGGGGCTTGAAGTTTAATTATTGTTTTAATTCGTTTGGTCATTGTTAAACCTTTTTAACTTGTAAAGAATCTAAACTGACGGGCGTTTCTCGACCAAACATCGAAACTAAGACTTTAATTTTTCCTTTTTCATCGTCAATCTCAGTTACTTTACCTTCAAAACCCTTTAATGGTCCATCATTAATTTTTACTAAATCACCTTCGATAAACTCTATTTTATATTTTGGCTCGTCTACTCCCATTCTTTTTTGAATTCGTTCGATTTCGTTTTTTAACATGGGAGTAGGTCTTACTCCTAAACCGATAAAGCCGGTAACATTCGGAGTATTGCGGACAACATACCATGAATCGTCAGTAACAATCATTTCAACTAAAACATAGCCGGGGAAAATTTTTTTATCGACTGTTCGTCTTCGGCCGTTTTTAATTTCAATTTGCTTTTCCTTAGGAACCAGCACCTGGAAAATATGATCCTTCATTTTTAGAGATTCAATCCGCTGTTTGAGATTTTCCGCCACTTGTTCTTCATAGCCAGAATAAGTATGAATAACATACCAGCCGCGTTTGCCGGCTTGTTTTTGTAAATTTAATTTCTCGACATCTTTTTCTTCTTGTTCTTTGGCTAATTGACGGATGTCTTGGGTGGACATAGTCTCCTTTTAAGATTTATCGATTATAGATTAGTCTTTGGAAAAGAACGTAAAGCCCATAATCCAAAAGGGCGATGATTATCATTGATAAAGCAATTGAGACAACAACAATCGTACTGTGGCTGGTAACTTCTTGACGATTCGGCCAAATTACTTTACGCATCTCTTGGTAGGAACTGGTAAAATAGTTAATAATTTTTCCAAACATTTACTTAATGCTAATAATTTTTAGAATAGTATAAGGTTGGCGATGACCGACAACTCTTTGATACCTTTTTCTTTTATGAAATTTAATGACAGTAATTTTGGGACTTTTCCCATGACCTTCGACTTTGGCGATGACTTTTTTTGAAGATAGAAGATCATTAAATTCTATTTTTTCAGAGGCGGTTTTTAGTTTTTCAACTTTGATAATTTGGTTTTGTTTGACTTTATATTGTTTGCCGCCCGTTTTAATAATAGCAAATTCTGAAGAACTTTTATCAACGATATTTTTCTCATCTTTTTGACTGGTTTTAGGAGATTTTGTTTTCAAAAGTCTTACCTTCTTTGCTCTTTTAAGGATTTTATTTGCAGGCATAGATATATCCTCTTCTTTAAAAATCCCCGAGGGGATTTACTGTCTTAATTATACATATATAATACCACAATGTCAAATTTTTGCACTCATTTTATAACTAAAAACTAATCTTTCGATGTCTAAGATAAATACTTTGTAAAATGCCGATAGCCGCCATGTTGGTAAGCATTGAAGACCCGCCAGAGGAAACAAAGGGTAAGGGGATGCCGGTAACCGGCATTATCCCCAAATTCATGCCTATATTGACAAAAATTTGAAATAAAAGAATTAATCCCCAGCTTAAAGCAAAAGTGAATCCAAAAGAATCTTTAGCTAAACGACTGACATTAATAATTCTGAAGATTAGAAAAAACATTAGCAAAATCATAATTGACGAACCAATAAAACCAACGGCTTCGGCGGTGGAGGCAAAAATAAAGTCGCTATGAGCTACTGGTAAAAAACGCAATTGAATTTGTGTTCCTTGACCTATCCCCTGTCCCCATAAGCCGCCGGAACCGACGGTAATTTTTGCCTGAGTAACATTATAACCCGTGCCATAAGGATCTTGGGATGGATTAATAAAAGTTTCCAAACGCTGTTTTTGATAAGGCTTTAAAAAATGCCAGCCAATCGGAATTGATAAAATTATGGCGGTTAAAATTGCAAGTAATATATATTTTTTAATATTTGATAAGAATAATAAAATTATCATTTCGGCTAAAATTACCATCGCCGTGCCAAAATCCGGCTGCAATAAAACTAAAACTATCGGCAAACCAACTAAAAAAATTATTAGTAAAATATCTTTAGGAGTTTTTTCTTCTCTTTCAGTAAAAACTCGAGCTAAAAAAAGTAAAATCACTAACTTGCCTATTTCAGACGGCTGAAGCTGGAAAATACCAAAATCAAGCCAGCGAACCGAACCGAAACGACGGCTGCCAATGATAAAAACCAAAATTAACAAAAAAACAACAATTAGATATAAAAAGAACGAAATCCCTTTTAAATTTCGGTAATCTAAGAAAGTTAAAAAAACCGCTAAGGCAAGCCCTAAAACTACGAAGATTATTTGGGAGATCATTAATACAGGATTAGTCGAATATGAAATGGAAAAAATCATCACTATGCCGAAGAAAGACAGAATCGTAGGAATTATGTAGAGAGTCCAATCAATCCCCCATGGTAGGCGAAATTTTGGCAGTTTCATTTTTTTATTCCCAGCCAAATCTTTTGATCGCCAAGATTAAAACTTTTTTCAATGTCCATTGGGGTATCTTTTTGGGAAATTAATACGGTACAAGTGAGTTGCTCAATATTTTCTTTAAATTTTTCGAATATCCCTTTTAAATTTGGGTCTGCTTGCCAATAAAGTTCTACTTTTTGGTTAGGGCTCAAATTGGCAATTTTTCGTAAATCTTGAATCAGTCGAATTAGATCTCTTAAGTTTCCTTGAGCTTTAAGCTCCGGGGTAATTTTGGTATCAAGTCTAATTTTACTACCTTTTTCAATTGCTAATACATTTAATTCGGCTTTTAATATTTCCTGAAAATTATTTGGTAAATCTCGAGCAATAATAAATTTGGCCAACGGCTGTCTCAGACGAATTCCTTCGGCAGCGCGGAGGGCTAAACCTTTTTCAGCTAAATCTTTAGTTTGCTGCATCTTATCAATAATATCTTTATTAAAAGCTGTGGCTTTAGGCCAGGAGCAAAGATGGACTGATTCAGGGTCTTGGTTGTTTTTAAGATTTTGATAAATTTCTTCGGCAATAAAAGGCATAAAAGGAGCTAAAATTTGACTTATTGTCTTTAAAACTTGATAAATAGTCGAATAAAATTGGCTGTCTCGTCTTTTTCGGGAACGGCGAAGATACCAAGTTGACAAATCATCAATAATAAATAATTCAATTTGGGTTGAGGCCTGATTCGGCAAAAAATTATCCAAAGCCAAAGTTGATTCAATAATTATTTTATAAAGTTTAGCTTTTATCCATTGATCTAATATATCCTTTGATTCAATCTCTTCCGTCTTCCAGCCATCAATTTTTGAGTAAGTTGCAAAAAAAGAATAGACATTTTTCAAAATTACTATCAACCGCCGGCGAACTTCATCGGCTTTCTGAAAGCCAAAATTAAGATTTTCATATGGGTTGGCAGTTAAAAACAACCAGCGCATACAATCTGCACCCATAATTTCGGCGGCTTTATCAAACCAAATAGCATTGCCTTTAGACTTATGCATCTCTTCACCCTTATCGTCTCTAACCGAGGCAAAACCTAAAACTGTCATAAATGGAGGGGAATTTTCTAAAACTGTGCTCATGGCAATTAATGAATAAAACCAATTTTTAAACTGGCCCGGGAAAGATTCGGTGATAAAGTCTGCCGGAAACCATTTTTGCCAATAAGATTTATCTATAAAATATTTTAAAGTAGAATATGGCACGATACCGGCATCAAGCCAGGGATTGCCGACATCTTTGATGCGCGATGCGACCTGACCGCATTTTGAGCATTTAATTTTAACCTTATCTATCCACGGACGATGTGGGGAATGATCGACAAATTCTCGCCAGCCGGAAACTGCTTTTTCTTTTAATTCTTCTTTTGAGCCAATGACTTCAAAATTACCGCAATCGCATTCCCAAATCGGCAGGGCCAATCCCCAATAGCGTTTTTTGGAAATCAACCAATCCTGCATATTTTTTAGCCAATCGAGCTCTCTTTCGAGACCGAAACTGGGCAGCCAGTTAATTTTTTTGGCTACTTCCATCATCGGCTGGCGAAGTTTCTCCATTGAAATATACCACTCGTCAACCACCCGCCAGACTAATTCTCTCTGACAGCGCCAGCAGCGAGGATAGCGGTGGCGATAATTTTCGGTTTTATAGAAAAACTGACCGGCTTGATAATTTTTTAAATAATCGATAATAATTTGAGGGTCTTGTTTAGCGTTTTTGCCGGAAAATTCTCCCAAACCATCTATGTAATATGCTTCTTCATTGATAACTTCGATGACCGATATTTTCTCGGTTTTTGCCAGTTGAAAATCTTCAGTGCCGGCGCCGGGAGCAATGTGAACAATCCCCGTTCCTTCGTCAGGATTAACTAATTCTTTCGCCGCCACAACTTGATGAAAAGTCGCTGGATTTTCAGTTCTGGCATTTTTAACTCTTTCTAAATTGTCAAAAGGTCCCTGATATTTTAAGCCGATCAACTCTTTTCCTGAAATTTCTTTTTTTAATTTAAAACTTTTATCCAAAATTCTGCCCATATTAGTAAGTAAAATAAGTTTTTCTTGATCATTTTGAAAAATAGCATATTTAAATTGCGGATTAAGAGCCAAAGCGACATTAGCGGGAATTGTCCAGGGAGTGGTTGTCCAGACTAAAAAGGAAGTCTCTTTATATTCTGGATTAATAATTGGCAGTTTCAAAAAAATTGCTTCATGAGTGGTCTCTTGATATTCTTCGGTTAAAATTTCGTGTTGAGAAATCGAGGTACTGCAGCGAGGACACCAAGGAACGCTATCGCGTCCTTTATAAAGAATTTTTTGCTGGTGGCATTTTTTTAAAAAATGCCAAATAGCGTAATTATTTTCCTCGGACATCGTATAATAGGAGTTTTCCCAATCCATCCATTGGCCTAAACGGATTGACTGCTGGGTTTGGATTTTAGAATATTTTCTAACCCGCTCTTTGCATTTTTCGACAAACTTTTCAATGCCGTAATTTTCGATGTCTTTTTTGCTTTTGAATCCTAATTCTTTCTCCACTTCCACTTCCACCCACAAGCCTTGACAATCGAAACCGTTTTGGAAACGCTCATCATAACCCTGCATTGCTTTAAAGCGCTGGAAAAGGTCTTTATAAGTTCTTCCCCAAGCATGATGGACGCCCATCGGGTTATTGGCGGTAATTGGACCATCAAGAAAAGACCATTTTTGCTTGCCTTGATTTTTCTTGACTAATTTCTTAAAAGTCTGATTCTTTTGCCAAAATTTCAAAATTTCTTGCTCTTTGTGATCTAAATTTTCTTTAGGATCAATCGGGTCGAACAT
>JBBUEO010000036.1:0-3999 GCA_038056915.1 Patescibacteria group bacterium | reverse complement strand
TCGAGCGCCTCCGTCAGTATAAATTTTGATGACTGCCATATGATTAGTGTAGCAAAAAAATTTAGAGATTAAAAGATTCTTCCTTACAATTTATTGATTTCAACATTGCCGGTATAAAGATCCACCTCCGCTTGCCAGGTAGTTGTGCGAAAATTGACATTAATTGTAATCGGCAAACTTGGATCACTGTAATCAGTCACTTGGCCAATCTGATTAGGACTGGAGGAAGGTAAATTGCGCCCCAAAAAACTAAAATAATAATAATTTCCGACTGAATCGAATTTTAAATTGCTTACAGCCGCTGGTTCAATGGTAATATTTGAAGGAATTTCGATAGTTTTTTCAATCCTTTCGGCCGTGCCATCAATTTTAATCTGGTAAATTTCAATTGTTTTTGTCGGATCGCTCTGACCAGGAAATATCCGAATTTGGATTTTATCTAAATCATAAACATTTTCTGAACTTGCCAAAGCAAGAGAGCGAGCTTCAATGATAACATTCCGTAAATTTTCAGCGGTGTTTTTCACCTGCTTTAGCCGAGAAGAATAACTTAAGCCGGCGATTGAAAGCAATGTTAAAACTAAAATAATCGCCACCACCAAAACGGCTTCGATCAAACTAAAAGCCGGTTTAAATATATTTATTTTTTTCATTTAATTTCTTATGGATTAGTCAAATATGAGACTTGTTCTAAAGTTTGGATTTTACCATAATCAGTCCAGCCAATTTTGACAGTGATTTTCCGAGTAAGATTCTCGGGCGGTGGGATTCTTGCTACAATTATATCTCTAGTGAAGACCATATCATTTGCAGGAAAGGTAATTTGCTCATTACCGTCAACCAGCGACCATTTATGATTAATAATATCTTCTTGAAGTTTATATGACGGACTTGATGGATTGTCACCGCCTAAGTTAACCCAGATATTTGGATCTGAACTAAGAATGCTCGAATCCCTTATCGAGCGGACTAAATTTTGACCTTCTTGAGCCAAACCAACCGCTTGAGTTCGATGACGGGTCAGGACGCCGGATTTGATACTGCCTTTTTCCACCGCTACCCCGGCGCCAATGGCAACGACCAAAATCATCGCCGCCAATAGGACCTCGATCAAAGTAAAGCCTCTCATATTTTCATCGAGCGTAGCTCTCGAAAATAATTTCGAGACAGGCCCCTTCGATTTGCCTCGCTTATTTGATATCGGTAACAATTTTTCTCCTTAAAATATCTTAATATTAATCATCCCATCTGGCGATATTACTGGCAGAAACTTCGCCGGCAGTAGTGAAATATCCGCCAGCAATTAATGCGTTATCATAAACAGTTAAGGCATTTACACTTGCATTAGTTCCACTGATTCCACTGCCTAAAGCAGACCAAGCTGTCCCGTTCCATTTGGCAATTTTACTGGCACTTTCTCCCCCAACAGTAAGGAAATATCCGCCAGCAATTAATCCTCCGTTGTAAGCGGTTAAGGAATTAACGTTACCATCTATCCCGTTTCCTAAAGCAGACCATGCAGAACCGTTCCATTTGGCAATATCCATAACGTCTTCTCCACCAGCAGTCCAAAAATCCCCGCCAACAATTAATTCCCCGTTATAGACGGCCAGCGAATAAACAAAACCGTCTAATCCGCTTCCCAGAGCAGACCAGGCAGAACCGTTCCATTTGGCAATATATCCGACAGTAACTCCACCAGCCGAGGTAAAATCTCCCGCAGCGATTAAATCACCGTTATAGATAGTCAAGGCGCGGACAATATTGTTTATTCCTGTTCCCAAAGCAGACCAAGAAGTCCCGTTCCATTTAGCAATTCTGTTAATAGTTGCTCCGCCGGCAGTATTGAATTCCCCTCCGGCAATTAATTCGTTGTTATAGACGGTCAGAGCAAGAACATCAGGGGCGAATCCACCTGTACCGCTGCCCAAAGCAGACCAGGCAGAACCATTCCATTTAGCAATGTTATTGGCATTCATTCCGCCAGCAGTGGTAAATTTCCCGCCAACGATTAGCTCATTATAATAGACGGTAAGGGCATTGACACGAGGACTTGTGCCGCCCATTCCGCTGCCTAAAACCGACCAGGAGGACCCGTTCCATTTGGCAATTTTGTTGGCATTTATCCCGCCTGCGGTAGTAAAATAGCCGCCGGCGATCAATTCGTTGTTATAGGAAGTTAAAGCATTGACATCAACGCTTACTCCGCCCATTCCGCTTCCCAAAGCGGACCAGTTTGCGGCACTGGCGACCCAAGCAATTGCCCCGGGAGTAAAAAGCTCATAGGCGGTATTATTTATTCCGTCTTCACCTGCCCAGCTTTCACCTTCAGAACTTTCCATAGCGCTGGCGCTCAATTTATAGTCTGTCCCATCGGATGCATATTCATATACAAATTTTGGATTGAGAGTATTTGTCGGGTCTATAGGAAGAACACTGATGTAATCTGGAATCAACCCAGGTACCCAATTATCAGGATCATTAAAACTATTTACAAATTGTCCTGATGGGGTTGTAGCTGGATATTTTCCCCCATTCTTCCCAGCATAAGCTTCGATTGCTACCTGGATCATATCCAAATCGGCTTTTCTTTGACCATCGCGGGCTTTTTGGCGGGCAAGATTAACATATATAAGAATCATTCCGGCTAAAAGACTAATAATGAACACTACCACCAAAAGTTCGATTAAGGTAAAACCCTTATGATTTATCTTTGAATAAATTTTTTTAAACAATTTTCTAAGGTTCATAGTTGATAGTTTGAAATAAAGATATTTTTTACCACTGGGCGCCAAAGATTTGGCCATTATTGTTATTGCCACTGGAATCTTGGACAAAACTGCCGCTTCCTTCATCAAATCTAAGATGGAGGACTTCTAAATAATTTTCAGCATCCTGCATAATCTGCTGAATAGCCACTTGCGGCAAAGCTGTATTATAGATTCTCACATCATCTATTTTGCCATTAAAAAATAGGCTAGTCTCATAGGGTGGGGAGGGGCGAAGGGGATTTTTTGATCCGATCAAAAGATTGCCTGTTGTTGGAATTACAGCTCCCGCACGAGACATACTCGCAGTTAACACACCATTAACATAAATTAGTAATTGCGAACCATCATAAGTGGCAGCCAAGTGGGTCCACTTATTTTCAGGAATCTGACAATCGCAAGCTTTTTGAATACCTGAATAGGTACCATACCTGACAAAAGGAACAAATTGATTCGATTCCTGACCACCGAGTTCGCGATGGGTGATAGCCATCGAATAGGAAGAGAGGGTGTAAGACGAGGAGTCGCCGAGTTTGTTTAAAATGTGATAATATGTCATAGGATCTACATCTCCTTGTGGAAAAGGATAAACATACACCCAGGCAGCCATAGTGATACGACTCACATTTGATGAGGAAGAATCATTAATCTGGACATAATCATCAATACCATCGAATCGGAGTGCTATCCTGCTTTGAGCTTTAGCGGGACCAACCCAACTTAATCCCCCGCCGCTAAAAAGTTCATATTTGTTATTATCTATTCCCCCATCTTCACTAGCCCATTTTTTGCCTTGATCGCTTTCCATCACTACAACTTCTAATTTGTAATTTATACCGTCAGAAGCATATGAATATATGTATTGAGGATTTCCCGAAGAACTTCCAGGATCTTTTGGAAGAACGCTGATATAATCCGGCACGAACGGCGGTAATGGCAATGCTGGATTTGGCACCCAATCAGTGGGATTGTCAAGACTATTAAGAAATACTTCAGTTTCGCCGGCTGTGAAAGTTATTGGATATTTTCCGCCATTTTTGCTTGACCACCCTTCAACTGCCAGCTGGACCTTGTCCAAATCTCCTTTTCTTTGACTGTCACGGGCTTTTAGACGAGCAGAATTAACATTAACAATAATAAGGCCGGCTAAAAGGCTAATAATGCTAATCACGACTAAAAGTTCGATTAGAGTAAAATACTTATGATTTTCCTTGGAATAAATTTTTTTAAA
>JBBUEO010000035.1:0-3877 GCA_038056915.1 Patescibacteria group bacterium | reverse complement strand
CAAAAAGAAGGCGCTTCTGGTCAGGAAAAAATCAATTATTGGACGCGTATCTTAACTGTGCCCTTAGCCTTGTTACAATCCTACGCCATGTTGAGTCTCCTAAAAAGTCAGCAAATTATTACTTCCTGGACCCCTCTGGAGCTGGCGGTGATGCTGATTTCAATTACTGCTGGGACAATCCTTTTAATGTGGATTGGCGAACTAATTTCCGAAAACGGCATTGGCAACGGCGTCTCCTTGATTATTACATTAGGAATAATTGCCGGTATACCTGCCCAAGTGAGAAATACCTTGGCGATTTTAGATACTGGTAAAATTATCGGTTTAATTATTTTTGGAATAATCGCCTTGGCAGTAGTAGTTTTAATTGTAATTGTCAATGAGGGTCAGCGACAAATACCTGTCTCCTACGCTAGGCGGGTGCGCGGCCTGAAATCATACGGCGGAGTTGAGTCGCATTTGCCGATTAGAGTTAATACCGGCGGGGTGATCCCGATTATTTTTGCGATGTCAATTATGATTTTTCCCGGGGTGGCAGCTAAATTTATCTCTCAAGCCCGTTCTGAATGGTTATCCACAGCCGCCAATTGGATTTCTAATCTATTTAACAATAACTGGTTTTATGGAGTGTTCTATTTTGTTTTAGTGATTGCATTTACCTTTTTTTATAGTTCTATTATCCTTAAACCCAACCAAATAGCGGAGAATTTGCAAAAACAGGGCGGTTTTGTTCCAGGTTTAAGACCAGGCAAAGAAACCGCTGACTATTTAAGCCGGATAATTTCCCGGATTAATCTTACCGGAGCGGCATTTTTAGGCATTATTGCCATCTTACCCTTTATTGTTCAAGCAATAACCAATATTAATACTTTAGTTTTAGGCGGCACTGGTGTTTTAATTATGGTTTCTGTTATAATAGAAACAATGAGACAAATTCAAGCCCAGCTCTTGATGCGCCAATACGAAATGTATTAAAATATAAGTAAGATAAAGTAATTTAATTTAAAGGAGGGTTGAATGAATCAACCACAACCTGGAGCACCTCAAGCACCCATGGGGGCTCCTCAAGAAGGCGGGGGAGCATTAAAATGGCTGCTGGTAATCTTGGTAATTGTGATTTTGGCGGGTGCCGGAGTCTATTATTACCTTAATTATTACCAGCCGTCGACAACGACCACCAGCCCGTCTCCCACGGTGACGGTGACAAAATCAGCCGCGCCCAAGACTTCACCGACGGTTTCACCGGCAGTCTCGCCGACGACTTCGCCTAAGACTTCGCCGACCGCTACCACTTCCCCCAAGACTTCACCGGCGACATCACCAGAGCTCTAAAATAACCTTATTTCAATTTGAAATAATTGGTATTTAGGAGAAAAAATTTAGGGTTTAAAAATGACCCAAAAAACCTTGAGCATTATTCTGGGTCTAGTTATTGTTGGAATTCTATCTTGGTATATTAACCAGTCCTATCTTAAAACGCAAGAAAAAGCGGGCATGAAGCCCTCATTTTTCGGTACGAGCAATTCTGTCTTAAATGGTCAGCAAGATAGCGCTACGAGCGAAAAGTTGGTTTTTGCTAATTTTTCGCGATTTGACGATATTAATGCTTGGATTAAGGATGAGACAAAAAAGCTTTTTACCGACGCCGACGAAAGTCAAAAAATCATTAAACTATCAAACTTATCAAAATCCGGCGAAGTCTTGGCTGTTTTTGGTTCCAAAGGAAATACTTCAGGAGAGCTTTATTTAATAAATTTGGCGACTGCTAAAAAAGAATTGTTAAGAAAAAACTTTAACTTGCCCAATCAATGGGTCTTATCTGGAGATGGTCAAAAGATTGCCTTGGTGAGATTTTCTAATCTTGAAGAAAACTACGGTTATACAATCTATATTGAAGAGATAGCCGGCAATAAGATAAATAAAATATTTCAAAGTCAAACCGCTATTAAGGCAATTTCTTGGGATCCAACCTCGTCCAAAATCGCTTTTAGCTATCCGAATGAGGAAAAAATAGAGATGGCTGTGGCTAATGTTTCCTCTAATACCACCGAAGGGCTGAAAACCTTCGAAAATCAAATAATTGATTCAATCTATTGGGAGAAAGACGGATTAATATTTTCTTCAAGATTGATTAACGAACAAAAAAAAGGCGAAATTAATAAATTGAGGATGGCTGATAAACAGATTGAAAAAATAGTTGATTTTGACGGCAGCGGGGCTTATGATTTACATTTATCTTTAGATAGTAATTATTTAAGTTATATGGTTTCTAAATCGGCTGAAAGTGACGGACAAATATATATTTTAATTTTAAATAGTTTAACTAAAATACCTATCCAGAAGGGAAGTCAAATCTTAGGCTGGATGCCTTAAGAAAAGAGGAATTATGTCTAAAAGTTTACGGATTATTTTTTACAGCTTAATTTCACTGGTAATGGTTTTAGCCGCGACTACAGTCTTTTTTATTTTTAAAAGTATGAACAAATCGGACTCCAAAGAGAATATTTCCGCTTCAGCAAATAAAACCTCTGCTGGCGAGGGGTCTTTGACCAGCACGCCACAAGTTGCCAGCTCCTCATCTATAAGTAAGCCAGCCAGCTCTTCCGAGCGACCGTCACACCCTACAGATACCTATACGATTCAGAAAGGAGAAACTCTTTTTGAGATTGCCAAAAAAAATGGCACGACCTTATTTGAGCTTACTCAAGCCAATGCTCTTTCTGATCAAGATAAAATTCTTTCAGGACAAAAGTTAATTATTCCTAAAAATGGCAAGGTCGGATATACCATTGATAATTCAAAGGCGACTGAACTTCAAAGTCAGGCAGATTATGGAAGGCTACCAGCCCGATTAAGCCCGGAAGAAACTTGTCGCTTAGATGCCCCAGATGTTTTTGGTTTAGCTTTTGACGACAGTTTTATCATTGTAAGCCGCGATGATAATACTGGCAAAGCTCAAGTCAAGGTTAACGCCAAAGCCGGCGGAAATTTTTTGATTGGACTCTCCCAGCCGATTAAAAAAGGCGATAAAGGGATTTGGGCAATTGAAGAAATATCTCCGACAACTTAGAATATAATAGTTATGAAAATTAATAAGTCAAAATATTTTATTTTTTTAGGACCCCCGGGAGGGGGCAAAGGAACCCAAGCCAAACGCTTGGCTAAAAAATTAGGTTATTTTTATTTTGGCATGGGTGATCTTTTAAGGCAGGAAGCCAAAAAGAAAACTCCTTTAGGCCAAAAATTTCAAGCTATCTTGGATAAGGGTCAGGGAGGCTTAATTTCAGATCAAAAGCTTAATAATTTTTTAAGTCATAATTTTTCAAAATTGGCTAAATACCCTGGGATTGTTTTTGATGGCGTGCCGCGGACTCTATATCAAGCCGAGCATTTGGCGACTTTACTGAGAAATAATATTAACCAGACTAAGGTGATAAATCTTGAGGTCAGTGATAACTTATTAATTGAGCGGATTCAAACCAGAAGGGTTTGTCAGCAATGCGAAAAGATATTTTTCCAGCCGAAAAAATTAGGCATTCACAGATGTTACTGCGGCGGCAAATTAATCCAAAGAGATGAAGATAAAGTTGATGTTTTTATAAAAAGGCTGGCAATCTATAATCAAGAGACTAAACCAATAATTGATTATTATCAAAAACAGGGAATTTTGTTAAATATTAATGGCGATCCTTCAATTGACCAAGTCTGGGAAGACATTCAGGAGAAATTAAGCTTAGATTAATGATCGAAATTAAGAAAGATTTAGAAATCGAAATTATGCGGGAGGGCGGAAAAATTGCCGCCCGCATTTTAAAATTGCTTGGAAATCAAGCCAAGCCCGGAATGAAAACTATTGAACTTGATAAAATTGCCGTTT
>JBBUEO010000034.1:0-12729 GCA_038056915.1 Patescibacteria group bacterium | reverse complement strand
AGAATAATTATAATTTTATGCTAAGAGCTTATCTTCCGCCATTTATTATTGCCGCTTTAATCTCCGGGGGGTTGACTTATTATGTTAAAACCTTGGCTTGGAGATTCAAAATCTTTGATTCTCCGTCGCCTCGAAAAATTCATCATAAACCAATTCCCAGACTGGGCGGGGTGGCGATTATTATTTCTTTTTTGATCGTTATTATTGCATATAGTTTAGCTTCTAACCGTTTAGAATTTTCTCCGTTTCATATTGCTTTCATCGATAAACGGATTATCGGAGTATTGGGCGGGTTGCTAATTTTGGCAATAGTGGGAATTTATGATGATATCCGAGGAGTAGGGCCGATAAGCAAACTTTTTTGGCAAATTGTTGCCGCCAGCATGGTGGTGGTTGGCGGTCTAACAATTACTTTTTTAAGGTTACCCTTTGGTTTTCATCTGGATTTAACGACGATACAGTTTCCGATTGAAATCTTCTCTGTCAACTTGACAGTGGTTTTGTGGGGAGATCTTTTAACGATTTTTTGGATAGTTCTCTTGGTGAATACCTTTAATTTTTTAGATGGCTTAGATGGTTTGGCTTCGGGCATCGCTGGCATAACCGCTATGGTGATTTTTTTTCTAAGTCTTGCCCTGGGTCAGGACGCCAATGCTTTGCTGGCTGTTTTAATTGCTGGGGTGGCAATAGGATTTTTGCCTTGGAATTTTAATCCGGCGCGGATTTTTCTGGGTGATTCCGGAAGCATGAGTCTGGGTTTTTTAATTGCCGTTTTGTCAATAATTTCTGGAGGCAAACTGGCGACCGCTTTCTTGGTTTTAGGCATTCCGGTTTTGGATGTCGGCTGGGTAGTGGTAAGAAGGATTTTTGCCGGTAAATCGCCCTTTGTGGCTGACCGAAAACACCTTCATCACCGTTTATTAACCGCCGGTCTCTCCCAAAGACAAGCGGTAATCTTGCTTTATCTTATTTCGATTGTTTTTGGATCAATTGGGGTTTTGGCCAAAACCCAAGAAAAAATTACCGCGATTTTGTTTCTATTTGGCTTAATGGCCTCCTTAGGATTAGTGTTAGTTATTTTAGAATGGAGAAAAAAGAGGGTGTAAGAAAATTATGGATAAAAAATCTTGCCAGCGAATTTTCTTTATCATTATTATGCTAATAGTTGCTTTAGGTATGCTTGTGCCCTTTATCAGCCGTCTGTGGAGATGAGTGCCCAAGATAAACAAAGAAAAATCAAACAAATAAAGACAAAGATAGACGAAGAAAAGCAAAGAAAAAAACAAAGAAGAAAAACAAGGATAGATCAAGAAAGGAGGGGAATTGTATAACCCGCTGGGTTACAAAGCGCTCCGAACTTTTCAGCAGGCGGAAGAAATATATCAATTGACAAAAGAATTCTGTTCTCAATATTTAGACACAATCAAAGACCGCCGTTTAATCGAACAGATGGAATCCTCTGGGAGATCACTAAAGCAAAATATTGCTGAAGGCCATGGTCGAGGAAATACTAAAGCTAATTTGGATTTTCTCGGTTTTGCGATGGGATCCCTCAACGAACTTTTAGAAGACTATTTTGATTTGGAAAGGGATATAAAACGGGGACTAAAAAAAACAAAGAGAGACAAAGAAACGCTAAGAATACTATCGAACGGGATAAAACTTCTTATGGGAGAAAAAACCATGCTCAAGCGGCAGATGGAAGGCTTAAGAAAAAGATTTGTCCAAAAAGGCGACGAGAAAGAAGAATTACGACAGGAACGCCAGCAGGAACAAAAACGCCAAATCGTCAATAATTATAATAGGAAATATTGGACTTAATAAACCAAGGAACCACAAAGAAAAACAAGGAAATTAAAAATGAACAAAGGAAAACAGAGGAAGACAAGGAAAGACAAAGAAAATTCTTAGTATTTCTTTGTTCATCTTAGTTTTCCCCCGATTTACTCGGGACAGGTCTTAGTGGTATTATAAAAATATGAAAGAACAATTTACCTTTGAGGGACAGCGGTCTACTGAAGACGTCATTTTTGTCATCAAACGCCATCCTTGGGTGCTATCCAAAGCCGGCTTTGTCGGTCTTGGGATAATTTTAATTTTAGTTTTAAGTTTATTATTTTTTGGTTTTTCTGGGGTAACTAGCATTTTAATTGTGATGGTGGTGATTTTCTTTATCTTCTATGGTTTTTATATTTGGTTTCTTTATAATAATTTTCTTTATATTTTAACCACCGAACGGCTAATTATTATTGAACAGAACGGACTTTTTAGCCGGCGGCTGACAGAATGCGAATTGGGTAAAATTCAAAATGTCACTATCGAAGTGCAAGGGGCAATTAAAACAATGCTTAATTTTGGAGATCTAAAAATTACCACCGCCGGCATAGACCCATTGATGGTAATTAAAAATGTTGAAAATCCCTACCTTATCCAGCAAAAGATTATTAAAGCGGGTCACCACCAAGCCAATATCCCTTCCCAATCAGAGAACTTATGACATATTTTACGGCTTTTTACCAAGGGCACTCTCGATTTCTTTTTGATCGAAACCAACCATCACTTTGTTATCAATAACAATTACCGGCACTCCCATTTGACCGGAGAGTTTTACCATCTCTTGAGCGGCTTGGGGATTTTGTCCTACATCGATCTCTTCAAAATCAATTTTTTGAGCTTGAAAATATTCTTTTGCCTGATGACAATAAGGACAACTAATTGTCGTATAAATAATTACTTTCATAAGGAATTTCCTTTCGCGAATTTATCACACGAATAAACGCGAATTAAGCAATTCGTGTTGATTAGTGAAAAAAAATTAGTGGATGTTTTTCAATATTTATGAATTCTTTTCTGCCCAATCGCCAATAAGCGGCAGTTTGTACTTTTCACCGGAATTGGCTTTGACCATCATAATCACCACCAGGACAATGTACAAAGGCCAGAGCAGCCAGGTGAAAAAGTTAATAATGGGGATAAAGGCGGAAACTATCACCAAGACGGCAAAAGTGATCCCCAAAAATAGCGACTGATAGGCGTGAAAACGGACAAATTTGTCCTTAGAAATCAGCAGAAAGACTAGGCCGATAATCCAGATATAGCAGAGAAGCCCTGCTAATTTTGGATCAATACCTTCGGCGCCCGATGCTGGCTGGTTCGATGATGATTGTTCATCTGCCATTTTAAACCTCCTTTAGGATATTTATCTATTTATTTTAAGTTTAAACTTTAAGCTGTTCTTTGTCAAATCTTTAGAAAAGGACATTTTTTTTGCCTAATAGATTCTCTAAACTCTCCATCATCTCCTCTATTTGGGAAACCTTAGTCTTGGTTTTAACTTCCTTCAAACTGCCATTATGAGGAATTATCAGATGAACCGGCACCTCGCCGGGATATTGTAAAAGAATTTCTTTAATTTTCTGCAAAATTTCTTTGGGGGAATTTTCTTGAAGCTTAAGAATCAATTTCTTTTCTACTATTTCACTTTGATCCAAAGCAAATTCTTTAACTTGTTCGGCAATAATTTTTAGGGAGCCGTCCTTTAAGTTAGTCCGGCCTTCGACAACCACAATATTGTCTACCCGCCAAGGCAATTGATTTTTTTTCAAGATTTTCGGAAAAACTAAAACCTCGGTTCTACCGGTGGTGTCCTCTAAGGTGGCAAAAAGCATTGGTTCGTTGGCGCGAGTAATAATTTTTTGAATAGTGGTAATAATTCCGCCAACAACTACCTTTTTGTCGGCTTTTTCTTGAATTTCTCTGATGGCCTGAGTCTGTTTTTGTAAAGTTTGTTCAATTTCCTTTAAAGGGTGCTCGCTAACATACATCCCCAGGAGTTCTTTCTCCCAAGCCAGCCGCTGTTTTTTGGTGGCTTGCTCAATGGTGGTTAATGTTAAAGTCTTGCTTTTTACGGTTTCGATTTTGAAAAGTCCCATTTGGGAAGTGGAAGTTGGGGACTGGGCGATGGTAATAAATTTGAGGATATTTTCGATACTGCCTAAAATCTGGTTTCTTTCGGCAAATTGGTCAAGGGCGCCGGCTTTACTTAAGGCTTCGATGACTTTTTTATTAAGAATTTTTCCTCCTAAACGATTTAAAAATTCTTCAAGGGATTTATAGGGGCCTCGGGATTTTCTTTCTTCGACAATTGAATCGGCCACCCCCACGCCAACATTTTTAATTGCCGCCAAACCAAAACGAATGTTGCCAGTTTTCGGCACCACCCCAAAATCAACAAACGATTCGTTAATGTCAGGCGGCAAAACATGAATATTTAGCCGTTCGCATTCTCCAATCGCCACCGAAAGTTTATCAAGATTATTTTGTTCGGAAGTCATTAACGCCGCCATAAATTCTTGAGGATAATGGCTTTTAAGATAGGCAGTTTGAAAGGCAATTAAGGCATAACAGGCAGCATGCGCCCGGTTGAAGCCATACTCGGCAAATGGTTCGATAAAGCGAAAGATTTTTTCCGCCGCCTGCTTGGAAAGCCCGTTTTTTTGGGCGCCGGTAATAAACTTAATTTGTTGTTCCATCAATAATTTTTTAATTTTTTTGCCAATAGCTTTTCTTAAGATATCGGCTTCGCCTAAAGAAAAGCCAGCGATTTCGCGGGCGATTTGCAGTAATTGTTCTTGATAAATTGCTACTCCGTAGGTGTTTTTAAGAATCGGTTCGAGATTGGGATGAAGATAGGTAATTTTTTTCCGGCGATGTTTTCTTCCAATATATTCAGGAATTAACTCCATTGGTCCCGGCCGATATAAAGCCACCATGGCAATAATATCTTCAAATTCCTCTGGTTTAAGCTCCTTAAGATAACGTTTCATACCGTCTGATTCCAACTGAAAAACCCCGGTGGTTTCTGCCCTTGACAAGAGCTGATAGGTTTCCGGGTCGTCCAGGGGAAGGTTTTCTAAATCAATTTTTTGATTACGGGTTTTTTTGATAATTCTTAAAGCGTTGTCCATAATTGAAAGATTAGCCAGACCTAAAATATCCATTTTTATCAAACCAATTTCTTCCAAATCGTTCATGGCATATTGAGTAATGATTTCTTTTTCGCCGCGGGAAGCATATTGGAGAGGAACATCGCAAACTAATGGCTCGCGGGCGATGACAATCCCGGCGGCATGGGTTGAAGCATGACGGGCGACGCCTTCGAGGGCTTGGGCCATTTTAATTAGGTGTTTGGTTTGGGGATCTTGGTTGGCAAGATCACGCAGTTCATCAACCGTTTCGAGGGTTTGTTCTAAAGTAAGCCCAAAGGGAATTAATTTAGCGATTTTATCAACATCCGAATAACTCATTCCCAATGCTCGGCCAGTATCGCGAACCGAACCTCTTGAAGCCATCGTCCCAAAAGTAATAATTTGCGCGACTTTATCAGAGCCGTATTTTTCGGAAATGTAACGGATGACTTCCTCTCTTCGGGCGTCAGCAAAATCAAGGTCAATGTCCGGGGGAGCGATTCTTTCAGGATTTAAGAATCTTTCAAAGAGTAGTTCATATTTAATCGGATCAAGATTGGTAATATTTAAGGCATAACTAACCAGCGATCCAGCCGCCGAACCTCGTCCTGGCCCAACCAAAATACCTCTGCTTTTGGCAAAATTGACATAATCGGCAACGATTAAGAGATAATCTTCAAAATGGGTTTTTTCAATTGTTTCAAGCTCATATTCCAAGCGCTTTTTAATATCTTGAGAGATTTCGTCATACCTTTTTTTTAAGCCTTCCCGGGCCAGTTTTTCAAGATAGGACTTAGCAGTTTCTCCAGCAGGTAGAGGGAATTTGGGCAAAATTGGCTTGCCAAATTCTATTTCCAAATTGCATTTTTGAGCTACTTTTAAAGTATTTTGACATACCGCTGTTCCAAAAGCCTTTTCCATATCTTCGGGCGATCTTAAAGACAAATTAACTTCTTTTAGAGACAACCGTTTTTCGTCATCAAGTTCTTTACCTGTTTGTACCGCCAAGAGGACTTCATGGGCTTCACGGTCGGTCGGTAAGATATAGTGGACATCGCAAGTGGCGACTAAGGGAATTTTTAAGGTTTTACTTAGTTTTTTTAAACCTTGATTGACCTTCTCTTGCTCGGGAATTTCCGGATGGTCTTGAAGCTCCAAATAAAAATCATCGCCAAAGATATTTAAATAGTCTTTGGCTGTTTCGATAACTTTATCCCAGGGGGCTTTAAGGATCATTTGAGGAATTTCTCCCCAAAGACAGGCGGTCAGGGCAATTAATCCCTCATGGCGTTGTTTTAAAATTTCCTTGTCAATTCTGGGGCGATAATAGTGGCCGATTAGATGGGCTTGAGTGATTAAGTATAGCAGATTTTCATAGCCGGTTTTATTTTTGCAAAGGAGAATCAGATGAAAAGGGTTGGTGTCTATTTTTGGCTGTTTGTCTTCCATCTTTCGCGGTGCCAAATAGGTTTCTACCCCAATGATTGGTTTGATTGCTTGTTTTTGACACTCTTTATAAAATTCAATTACCCCATACATCACCCCGTGATCAGTAATCGCCATTGCTTCTAACCCCAATTCTTTGGCACGAGAAACCAGCTCAGGGACTTTCCCCAAGCCGTCAAGGAGAGAATAGTGTGAATGGTTGTGAAGATGAACAAATTTTGCCAATTTTTCCTCGTCCATAATATAGCACGATTCCTCTTGACAAACGAGTCTCTTTCTGTTATGTTAAAAATGTCCTTATTTTAGGATTTAGAATTTAAGATTTAGGGTTTAGAATTTGCCGAACGAAGTTCGTCTTGATAAACTCTATAAGTTCAGTTTCGAATGGTTCACCATGAGGAACGACGAGAACTTCGTTTGAAATAATGACGAATGGTTTACCATGAGGAACGACGAGAACTTCGCTTGAAATAATGACGAATGGTTTACCATGAGGAACGACGAGAATTTTGTTCGAAGGAGTGACGAATGGCCCACACAAAAGCTAAAGGAACCAGTAAATTAGGCAGAGACAGCCGCTCAAAAAGATTGGGAGTTAAAATTTTTGGCGGCCAAAAAATACTTACAGGTCAGATTATCGTCCGTCAGCGAGGGAGCCGGTTTTTTGCTGGCGAGGGAGTCGGCATTGGCGGTGATGATACTTTATTTGCCAAAAAAGAAGGCAAAGTAATTTTTTATCATAAAAATATTCGTCATTTTAGTAATCGCTTGAAAGAAAAAACAATTGTTAGGGTAGTTTGAGATTCGAAGAAAGTCGTGAGATTTTCTTGGGGTTTCAAACTTGCTCCGGGCCCCAGAAGGGAGGGATTTCATTTGAGGGGAAGGAGACCAAGGCCTCATCGTGGCTTCTTCCTCCAGTAGTAGCAACGGCCGTAACTGCCATAAGGCGTATAGCAACTACTGTTGAATGGAGGAACTAAAGTGGCTCCTGCAAAAGATGGAGATGAGACTAACTTCGAGAAGTTGTTAGGAGGTAGTTTGTTCGTCCAACCCAGAGCAATGCCAGTTTCGGCGAGGGTGGTTGCGTCTTCTGACCGACGCAGGCCATCAATCTCAGGCGGGATTGGTCAGCCTGTCTCGGTCGAGAACAGAACTCGGTGGTCGATCGGGGTCTGGGTGACAACAACCAATGTCACTCGCAATGGCCAAAGTAGACAACGGCCCGACCTGATCAATGCGGGCCAAAAGAGGATGTTTGGGGCCACTGTGGACGAGCAAGTGCAAGTTAGCTTGCCAAAGGGGGTAACATTCGCCTGAGAGGCGACTTCAGATCGAGCTGTCGAAGTTCCTTCTCACCAGGCCCGCCCCTGCGGGGGCGGGCCTTTTCTCTTGCTAAAAAATGATTATTTTGATAAATTATTCTTAGACCATAATTGGAAGACTATTAATATTAAAATGCTAACTTATCTTACCAAACAATTTGGCAAAGCCAATCTGCCGGATATTCGGCCGGGCGATACTATTCGCGTTTCTTTTAAAATCCACGAAGGCGATAAAATCCGGCTCCAGACTTTTGAAGGAGTTTGTCTTAGCCGTCATCAGAAAAAAACCCTTGACTCAAGTTTTACTTTGCGAAAAATTTCCAGTGGCATTGGGGTGGAAAAAACTTTCCCCTTACATTCTCCTTTAATCACTAAATTTGAAAAAATAAGATCCCGAAAAGTTCGCCAAGCTAAACTTTATTTTGTCCGCGATTTTATTGGCAAGCGAGCTAAAAAACTCAAAGAAAAAAAAGATTATAAACTTTGGGAAGAAGCTTTAAGTGAAGAGGAAATCGCCAACATTGAGCAGGAAAAAGTCATGGAGGCTAAAAAGAAAGCCGAAGCCAAGTTAAAACAAGAACAAGAACTCGAAAAGAAATATCAAGCCGCGATTTCAAGTCATTCAAAGGATGGTGGAAATGTCGCTGAAAAGCCGCAAGCTGGGCAATCTGGGGGAAAAGCAAGCCCAAAAGACTCTCCAAAATAAAGGTTTTACCCTTGTTGGTCGGAACTTGAAGCTTTTTTGTGGAGAAATTGATCTCTTAATGGAGGACAAGAAAGATTTGGTTATTGTCGAAGTCAAAACCAAGGCTGATGAAAGTTTTGGCAAAGCCAAAGAGATGATCACTTTGAAAAAAAGAAAAAAATTACTACAGCTGGCAGCGGCTTTATCCCAAAAGATACCAAATCGGACAATTAGAATTGATGTGGTAGCAATAGATATGCAAGACGAAAGTTACGAACATTTAGTTTCCGCGGTAGAAAATAATATATAATGAAATTACATCCGCGAATCTATTATTCGCTAATTGTCGCTAATCCGGGATAATTGTTTATTAGTGGATAGTAAAATTAGTGGAGTATTTTACCTTGGAGAAATATGAGTGATAATATTAGAGTTCGTTTAGCTCCCAGTCCTTCAGGACCATTGCATATTGGCACCGCCCATACTGCCTTATTCAACTGGCTTTTTGCAAGGCAAAAAGATGGCAAATTTATTTTAAGAATTGAAGATACTGATAAAGCCCGATCTAAAGAAAAGTACCTGCGCGATATCGCTGACGGTCTTTGCTGGTTGGGTTTGGATTGGGATGAGGGCCCGGAAAGAGAAGACCACTTCGGGCCATATTTACAAAGTAAACGACTCAAAATCTACCAAAAATATACTGAAAACTTGCTTGAGAATAAAAAAGCTTACCAATGTTATTGCACCCCAAAAGAGTTAGAAGAAGAGCGAAAAAGCCAGTTTGCCCAAAAAAAACCGCCTAAATACTCGGGTCGGTGTCGTAATCTATCGGCAGAAGAAATACAGCAATTTCAAAAGGAAGGTCGGAAACATTCGGTTCGTTTTATCGTTACCACCCAAAAAATTAGCTTTAAAGATTTGATTAAAGGCAAAGTCGAGTTTGAGAGCAGTCTTTTTGGTGATTTTATAATTTTAAAATCAGACGGCACGCCAACTTTTATGTTCGCAGGAGTGGTTGATGACTACTTAATGAAGATTTCTCATGTGATTCGCGGCGAGGATCATCTTTCCAACACCCCCAAACAGATTCTTTTGGCAGAAGCTTTAAATTTTTCCCAGCCAGAGTACGGTCATCTGCCGCTAATTTTAAATCCCGATCGGAGTAAGCTTTCCAAACGGAAAAATCCGACTTCCATTAACGCCGATTTTCGTCTTCAAGGATATCTGCCCGAAGCGATAATCAATTTTTTAGTTTTAATGGGGTGGTCCCCAGCTAAAGGGGAAGAATTTTGGACCCTTGAGGAGCTAATTACCGAATTTGATTTATCCCAAGTGGGCATGAGTCCTTCAATTTTCGATTCCGAAAAACTTGACTATTTAAACGGCTACTATATTCGTCAGCTATCTTTGGGCGAATTAGCCAGAGTTTCCCTGCCGTATATAAAAAAAGAATATCAAAAAGAAAAGAAAAAAATCCTCGTCGGACTGTCCTTAATTCAGGAAAGACTCAAAAAACTGTCGGAAATTTCCGAACAAATTGACTTTATCTTTCAAGCTCCGGAAAATTTTCAAAAAAACCTGGTGGCTAAAGGGTCGACTAAAGAAAAAACCAAACTTGCCCTCAAGACATCGTTAAAATATCTTCAGCAGGAAGAAGAATTCGGCCGCGACGGCTTAGAACAACTTCTTCGGGCAATCGCCGTCAAACATCGCCTTACCGCCGGCGAGCTTCTCTGGCCGATTAGAGTCGCTTTGACAGGTAAAGTTGCCTCGCCTGGGGCTTTTGAGGTTTTAGAGGCCTTGGGCAAGCAGGAAAGCCTAAAGCGTATTCAAAAAGCGATTGATATGATACAATAAAATTGAAAATAACTCCGACGAATTTTCTATTCACTAATCAACACGAATTCTTTTTGAAATGATTCGCGACAATTCGTGAATAGTAAAATTAGTGGAGAGTAATTCCTTGAAAAGAATGAAGGTTTTGGAGATTATTGGCGACTCAACCTTAGCCGGCGCTCCGCGCCATCTTTTGAGTTTGCTGGAAAATCTCAATTTAAAGAAATTTGAACTCTATGTGATTTGCCCACCAGGACCGCTGGCAGGAGAGATTCGAGACCTTAAAAAATCAATCGAGGTGGAAACCGTACCGATGAGAAGCAAACTCGATATTTCATCAATTAAGACGATTAGGTCATTAATCAAACAATTAAAAGTCGATTTAATTCATATTCATGGGACAAGAGCTGGTTTTTTAGCCAGATTATCGGCGGTTGGCATGAAAGTACCGGTGATTTATACCGAACATTTATGGACAAAACAGTATCGACTAAAAAATATCTTTAAAAATCAAATCCAGCTGATTGGTCTTTGGTTTTTGGACATCTTTACCACCTTAAATATTGCCGTCTCCCAAGCTGTAAAAGACTTTATGATCGATAGCCAAATTTCTCATCCTGGCAAAGTCAGAGTCATTTATAATGCCATTGCTGCCCCTAGAAAGCAAGCAAAAATATTTTCCTCCGATAAGATTATTTTAGGCACAGTGGGAACTTTAAACTTTCAAAAAGGCATTCAATACTTAATCGAGGCAATGCCCCACGTTCTTCGTGAATTTCCTAAAATTCGGTTGGAAATTGTTGGCGAAGGTCCCCATAAAGCCCATTTGGAAAAGGAAGTTGAGAAACTGAAATTATCGAAAACGGTTTTTTTCACCGGTTTTGTGAAAGACATTCAAAATAAAATGTCAGAATTTGATCTGTATATTCAGCCGTCGCTTTCGGAAAGTTTTGGTCTGGCAATTGTCCAGGCGATGGCGCTGGGAATCCCAGTGGTGGCAACTAATGCCGGGGGGATTCCTGAAGTCGTCACCACCGGTAAATCAGGGATTTTAGTCGAACCGGGTCATCCTAAAGTCATAGCAGAAGCGATTATCGAACTTTTACGGGATAAACCTCGAGCAAAAAAGATGGGTAAATTAGGCGCCGAAGAAGCCAAAATCAAATTTAATCTTCAGGATATGATTAAGGAAACGGAGAAGATTTATGAAGAGGTGGCTGAAAGCGGCTCTTAGTCTAACAACCTTAAAGAAGACTTTAAGTTTTGGCAATATTTTTGCCGCTACTCGATTCGAGTTGCGGTTAAGAATCGTCGATAAATTTCCCTTTAAGAACATCTTGGTTCTTGCTCCTCATCCAGATGATGAGGTTTTTGGAATGGGGGGAACCATTAAAAAACTAACTTTGACCGGAGCAAAAGTGACGGTAGCCTTTTTTTGTGATGGATCGGGCGGCGTCCCCGAGGGTCGAAAAGCCGAGGAGGAAATTGGTCTTGGGATAAGACGGGATGAAAAATTAATTGAGCAAAGAAAAAATGAAGCTGAAGCTGCCGGGAAAATTTTAGGTATATCCGAGGCGGTATTCTGGGGATATCCGGACGGTAAATTAGCTGCCGGCCAAGCGACGATGAAAGCCCTGGCTGACTTGATTGATCGCATCAAACCTGATATTATCTTTTTGCCGTCATTTTTAGATAACCACGCTGATCACCGGGTAGTCAATGAAATTTTTCTCAATACTGCCGGAAAAGTATTAGAAGATAATTTTCCGGTTTGGGCCTATGAGATCTGGACGCCGATTTTCCCCAATCGGCTGATTGACATCTCTTTTTATATTAAGACTAAAAAAGAAGCCATCCTGGCTCATCAGTCTCAGCAAAGTGGGCGAAAATATGACAAGGCAATCGAAGGTCTCAATCAGTATCGGGCGGAAATAAACGGTCTTTCAGGCTTTGCCGAAGCCTTTTTTGCCGCCCCTTTGGGAGTTTATCGGGAATTATACAGAAAATCCTAAATCCGAAACACTAAATCCTAAACAAATTTCAAATATTAAATTCAAAATTACAAAAGTTTAGAAATTAGATATTAGGATTTAGAAATTTTGTCAATATTCCGAGATCGTCTAGCGGTAGGACACAAGGTTCTGGACCTTGGAACCTAGGTTCGAATCCTAGTCTCGGAGAATCAAAAAAGAAGCGCAAAACCGCTTGTTTTTTTATGATAATCCAATGGCTCAAGGGGTGAGCCATTAAAAAATTGACATATATTTTGGAAGATCTAAAATGATAATGGAGATATTATTTAAGTTCTCAAAAGGAGGAGTGATAAAGAACTTTCTTAAAAGAGTATTAGTTGTTATATTTTTTATTTCTTTCCTTGCCTGGCCATTGGAATCTGCTCATGCCGGAACTCTTTGGCAACAAGTCGGTGGTATGGGTTTAGGTGATGCTGATAATACTATTATTACTAATATGG
>JBBUEO010000033.1:5834-15637 GCA_038056915.1 Patescibacteria group bacterium | reverse complement strand
TGGTATTTTCAAAAAGAATGGTTTTGTTTTTAGTCCATATTTCCGCTGATTTTGGGCTATTGGATGATGTAGAAACTTGATTCATCTGTAATTTTTTTGGTGAATATATGTAAAAATAATATATAATACCGACAACAATTGAAACCGCAATTACGATTAAACTGATAATTAACGATTTTTTCATTTTCCCCTCTTAGTTAAAATATTCTAATAAGATATCTTTCATAATTTGGGATAAAGTAATTTTTGCCCCTTTTCAAAACTTGATGGCCTTCTTTTTCAAGGATTTTTTTCTGTAATTCCGGAGCCCCGGGAAATTTCGGGTTTAAAATGCCATTGACTTTTAGAGTTCGCCACCAGGGAGTTATTTGTTTTTGGCCCTGATTTTTTTCTTCTTCAGCCGCTTGGGCGGCGATCATTGGAAAAATTCCTGAAGTTAAAGGACAGCAATAATCGGTTTGGTGCTTTTTGGCTAAAATTTTTCTAATTTCGACCACTGTAATCAGTTTGCCTTTGGGGACTTTTTTCATTATTTCATCAACCTCAATCGGTGCCGGCACCACAAAACTGCCCTTACCCCAACGTTTGGCCATTTTACCTTTAGCGATAACAACTTTGGGCAGTCCTTTATTCTCGCGCAATTTCTCCTGCCACGATTTTCGCATTCGTTCCTCTTAATTTATATTTTACCCTTTCTATATACAGAAATCAAACAGATCTTAAAACCTCAATCTCCCCGGGTCGCCAAAAGGTATCCGGTCCGGGGCGGCATCGACAACATCAAACATTGCCGCCGGGTAAATTGTCCCCTGGCCGAATTTGCCATTGATTTTGTCCATCGCCTCCGAAAGCTGAAAACTTTTTTCTATTTTTGAAAACAAAGAGATCTGCCGACCAGACATTGCTTTTAGGTTAAACAAAGTCACCCCTATCCGCAAAGGCGGTTTTTTAAAAGGACAAGTATCATATAGAGAAAGGGCAATCCTTACAAGACTTTGGCTATCAGCCAATAAATCAGTGCTAAGATTTTTCTGCCAAAAACCGCCGGTCAAAAAATTAATTCCTACTGATACCCCGCCGGCCGCTAATTTTTTCGCCCGCAGTCTTGCCCCCGCTTTATGGGTCATCTTGACTAAAACCCGCCGGCCTAAAGTGAAATTGCGATATTGGGGCGCCAGAACATGGGAATGGCCGATGGATTTGGTGATTGATCGAAAATCATCAACCTCAAAACCGCGCAAACGGTAGTACCAAGCTCGGCCGGGATGACCAAGCCAGCGCGACAAATTACCCAAGGGCTGGTTATAAAAATCAAAAGGCGTTTTTATCCGGCGGTACCGCAGAATCCTCGCCATCCCAATATTAATCCCCGGAAGATCTGTCAATTCCATACTTCGATAAAGAGCTGGAAGCTCCCTCAAAGTCAAAACAACTAAACCATCGGGCTTTTTAAGTTCGCCAGCCACTTTTGCCAGCCACCTGCTCGGACCGATGCCAATTGAACAGAACAAATAATCGCCGACCCTCTCGCGAATGGCTTTTTTAATCGTATAAGCCATTTTCGAAGCTGAAAGCCGGTTTTGATCTAAACCAGTCAGTTTAATATTAAATTCGTCAATTGACAACACCTGCACAAAAGGACTGAAACTTTCCAAAACTTTGACAATCTCTCGATGATAGAACATATAAAGCTCGGGTCGCGACTCTAAAATTAAAATCTCGGGACAAAGCTTTTTCGCCTCGCCGACGGAAACGCCGGTCCGCACCCCACAGTCTTTGGCTTCATAAGATTTGGCAATGCAACAGCCGGTATCGCCGGTGTAGGGAGCCACACAAACCGGCCGGCGGCGAAAAGCCGGCTGGACTTGCTGTTCCACCGAAGCAAAAAAAGCGTTCATATCCAAAAATAAATTAGAAAAATCAATCGGTTTTTGCATAATATAAAATATATGGAAATACCCTCCGACGAATCTACTATTCACTAATCGTCACAAATCAGATAGGCCGGATTCGCGAAAATTAGCGAATAGTAAAATTAGCGGACTATCTTACATTTTTATTATAGCGAACAAAAAACGAACATACAAGGCGCAAAAATCTGGACCTTTAATAGATCTGGACACCTTTTCGTAACTAACTTTTTAAAACACACATTCCTTTGGTCCTTTGTCGTCGCGGAGTCCTAAAAAAACCGGCTGGCGCATTTTTTTATCTTTAGTCCATTCTAAAAATTTTATTTGAGCGACTAGTCGCGGTCTAACCCATTGAATTTTATCTAAAACCCGGGGTGGGGGAGAGAACGGAGAAATTTTTGTCTTGATTTTTTGTAATTTCCCCCAGAGGATTTTTAAAGTTTTATTATTAAAACCAGTTCCGCAAGCGCCGACAAAGTACAAATTTCCATTTTTGTAAAGACCCAATAGGAGAGCCCCCAATGTTCCCAAGCGATTTCCTGTCCCGTAAGTAAAACCCCCGATGACTGTCTCTTGAGATAGAACTCCTTTAATTTTTAACCACTCTGAAGATCGCTCTGCTTTATATAGCCCATTCTTTTTCTTAGCGATTATACCTTCATAACCTTTATTTATATATACCCGAAAATGTTTTTTACCCTCGCCAATCGCATAAGGGACTTTTTTAACATATTGAGAATCATTAATATGTTTTTCTAAAATCTTTTTCCGCTCTAAAAGTGACTGTTTTTGCAAATCCTGCTTGTTCAATTTTAAAATGTCAAAAACATAATAAATAAGCTTTTTTTCGGCTGCCAGCTTCTTTATTTCAGCAGGATCATCTAAATTGACCAAATCCTGAATGAGTTGAAAACGGGGAATCCCTTTTTTATCGAGAGCACAAATTTCGCCATCTAAAACAAAACTGCCGGGATATTTGTCTAAAGCTTTAACAATTTGAAAAAAGGGCTGATTTTTTAATTTCCAATAACGGGAATATAGCCGCACCTGATTTTTTTCTTTAATTGCGATAATCCGTACCCCGTCAAGCTTCGGTTCAAAAAGAAATTCCTGCGACTCGAAAGGATCTTTATGAATTTGACAAAGCATGGGTTTTATTTTCATTTTGCTTTGAATATATACAAGATTTTGTTAGGAGACAAATATTAGCTTTTAATACGAAAGACCCCGCCGGAGCGGGGCCTGGTACGTCAAGCTCGGTCTCGCTGGCTTTCTAGAACAAAACCAGCGATTGGGGTTGGGGTTGACGTCTTGGTCGAGACATCTTGCTTCGGACGGCTTCGATCGCTTCCTTCCGAGGCGAATATCCCCAGAAGAACTCGAAAGCGGTCTCATCAGTGACGCGTTTTGGAAGCTTAAAAAGCAGTTTAAGCTCCCTCATCAACGTGTCTCGGTCGCGTTGTTCTATAAGCAGCATTACTGATGAGAACTTCGCTTCTACAATCGCTGAAAAGTAACCCGAAAACCCATCAGCAAGTTGCCCATAGCATCTGCTGCATGCAACCGAATTAATGGCACGACGAATGCCATAGCGAGGATCCGCGATTATCGGCAGCCAGACTATAGGTTCTACCCTACAGTAACTGCAGACTCCCAAACAAACCTTGCCTTCGACGCGGATGAAAAGCTCACGAATATGCCGGTGTACCGGTAGAAGTCGCGATGATGATCCAGCCTCATAGTCCATCCTATCCAACAAGTTATGCAGATGACGATAGCTCTCGGCTCTGAGCAATGACTTCTCTGCGGTTTGGCGGGCGTATCTGGCGTCTTTGCCAAATATCCACGGTCCATCTGGTTCGTAAGGTTCTTCCAACTTTGCTTCCACTGGTTCTTCCCCCTTTTGTTCTGAAACAGCTGCTAGAATACCTAAATTATAGCAGAAAGAGAATAAAAAATCAAGTTATCGTAAGTATTCCTATAACCTTTGCCCTCACCTACGAAGTGAGGGTAAAATGGTTTGAATTATTTGCCGTAAATCTTTTTCCACCAGACAAACCCGAGCCACAAACCAAATCCCGCTCCCAATATCGGCAATAAATAAATTAAAACTGGCGGCAGAGCGCAAGCGCCATCGCCAACATTAGTCCAAATGATATTAATCTGATTACTTGACGCCCAACGCAAATATAAAATTTCAATAATCGCGTGAGCAATAAAACTTAAAATTAATCCTAAAGCAGTTGCCAATGAAAGATAGATAAATTTTTTCATCCTCCCCTCCATTTTAGGTTGACAATTAGCGAAAATTGCTATATAATGGTGTATAATTAATTACGTAGTCTATATATATAATAGTATAATTATCGACTAAAAACAAAATGCAAGCAAAATTATCGCTTATCTATTTTTTACGTTTTGCAAAAAATTACCGGCTTTTGATTGTTGGCGGCCTGCTTTTGTTAATCGCCGCCAAAGTCGCCGCCACCATCGAACCGATTTACTTAAGAAATATTATTAATGCCCTCACCGCCCATCAACCTTTAACAATAATTACCTCTTTCTTAGTTTTTTATTTCGGGATTAAATTTTTGGGGATTGTTTTCGAGTTTTTGCGCGACTGGGTTTTTTCGCCAGTAATTATGGGAGTCTCGCGCGATATCGAAAAAGCGGTTTTTTCCCAACTTCTAAAATTGCCTGTCAGCTATCACGCTGATCAAAAAGCCGGCGCTGCTGCCCGGGCCGTCGCCAGGGGCTCAAGGGCTATCAGCTTTGTTCTGGATTTTTCTATCACCCAATTTTTGCCGCCAATTTTTGAACTAATTTTTGTGACAATAATTCTCCTTCGTTTATACACTTGGCAATATGGCATTATTACTTTAGCAACAATAATTTTTTATACTTGGTTTACCATTTGGAGCACTGAAAAAAGGCAGATTTTCCGTCAAGAAGGAAATAAAAAAGACGATCAGGCCAGCGGTACTTTGGTTGACGCCATCAGCAATATTGAGACTGTCAAATATTTTAACAACGAATCCATTCTATTTAATTTGTTTGCCAAAATTAAGCAAGAATGGTTTAATCTTTTGGTGAAAAACAATCGCCTATTTGCCCTGATTTTCTCCAGTCAAGGGATAATTTTATTAATTGGCTTAGGACTGATTTTAATTATAGCCGTACGCCAGACATCAGCCGGGATTATTAGTGTTGGCGATTTAATTTTAGTCAGCACCTACATTGTCCGTTTATCAGCTCCGATTACCACTTTGGGTTTTGTCTACGGCCAATTTAAAAATAGTTTTGCTGATCTTGAAGCGATGGCGGGAATTTTAAACCGACCTGTTACAATTAAAGAACCGGAGAAACCGAAAGCGATCCTCAATCCGCGGGGGGAAATTATTTTTAACAAAGTCTCCTTCCGCTACGAAAAGGGCCGTAAAAATGCCTTATGTAATTTGAATCTAACCATCCGACCCGGGCAAAAAGTCGCTTTTGTCGGCTCTTCGGGAGCTGGCAAATCCACTATCTCTAAATTGATCTTTCGATTATATGAAGTAACCGAGGGGGAAATTTTAATTGACAAGATTAATCTTTGTCATCTTTCGGCTAAAACCAGGCAAGAACTTTTAGCCATTGTCCCCCAGGAACCGGCTTTGTTTAATGATACTTTTAGGGAGAATATCCGTTTCGGAAAAACTGATTCAAGCCAAAAAGAAATCGAAGAGGCCGCCAAAGCCGCCCAAATTCACGATTTGATAAGTTCTTTACCGCAAAAATACGATACTATTGTCGGTGAGCGAGGGATTAAAATTTCCGGCGGCGAAAAACAGCGAGTGGCGATTGCTCGAGCGATTATTAAAAATCCCAAGATTTTGGTTTTTGACGAAGCCACTTCCAGTCTTGATTCTCACTCCGAACAGGCGATTTTAACAACTTTGGATAAAGTCGCTCGCGGCCGCACCACCATCGCCATCGCCCATCGCTTATCAACGATTATTCATTCTGACATTATTTATGTTTTAGACAAAGGCATGATCGCCGAACAAGGAAACCACGAGTTACTATTTAAAAAAGACGGCCTCTACGCCAAACTTTGGCGGATTCAGTCGAGGACGAGGAAAGAACGAATTTAATTTAAATTAGAAATTTCCTCCCCTATCTTATCTGCTCCCATTCGGTATATTTTTTAGTATTTCTTAAAATTACCCGATAAAAATAGACTCGCATTCGTTTTTTTAACTGCTGGAAAAATCTTCCTTCAAATCGCCGGTAAGTGGTTTTGATTTCCAGCTTGGGAAGATAGATAATTTTTCCCAATTTTTTTGCTCTCAATGAAAGGTCCACATCTTCCAAAGCGCTGATTTTGGGGTTAAAGCCGCCGGCTTTCTCCCAAGCTTCTTTTTTAATTGCAAAATTTAGTCCTCGAAAGGCGAAAGATCCGGCAATTATGCGATGAAAAAGATCAGCGGAAATCATAATGATTTTTGTCCCCAAATTAAAAAGCCGGGATTTTCCCTCAAAAATATAAGTTCCCACCAAACCGATGGCTTGCGGATTTTCTTGAAAAGTATTATAAATTTTTGCCAGCCAATCTTCCGGCAGAATTGTGTCGGAATCAGTACTGGCGATAATTTCGCTTTGAGCCGCTTTAAAACCAGCGTTTCTGGCGGCGCCAATCCCCTGTTTTTTCTCACAGATTATTTCTAAATTTTCAATCGCTCCTCGAAAACTTTCAGCAATTTTGACGGTATTGTCAGTACAATTATTGTCAACAAAAATAACCTCAAAGGGAAAAGAGGTTTTTTGATGGGATAAAGAAGAAAGAGTCCTGGCAATGGTTTTTTCCTCATTCCACCCGGGGATGACGACCGAAATTAGTGGTTTTTTTTCTTCCATATTTATACTCAATTAAATTCTATTACAAACTATCTAATATAGCTACTAAAAATGTAAAAGCCCGGGCGAGGGATAGGACCTCATTGCCCGGGCTCGTAAGTCCGATGCCCCCTTTGGGTTTGGAGACTTAGGTCTGATACCTAGCGACATCACCCCACACCCGGTGTGTAAGCGGGTTGGTTTTAATGGCTCACACCATTGAGCCATTGGGGAATACAAAAATAATACCCAAAAGCCCACCGCGTAGGTGGGATAATAATATAGTTGGTTAAGAAATTATGCTTTTTTCCAAGGGCCTTCTTCATCAACAGCCTGCTTGATAAATCTCAAAACCGAAGCCAAACCGGCCTTGACTTCGGCGCTTTTTTCTTGAGACAAATTTGGATCAAACGATAAAGGATGATAGATAAAAGAATATTTTGCAAAAAGCATATCAATCCTTAAAAGCTGTCTAAAATTAGGGTCATCCTTGTTGAGCGCTAAAACTCTTTTAATCATTTCATCCTGAAGTTCGGGATATCGCCAATGACTTTCGATAATGTGATTATAGGCGGCCGCTGGATTAGGAACCTTCCTTAATCTCTCCCAATCTATGACTGTAAAAGTCCCATCTTGCGAACGAATGATGTTGGCAGGATTAATATCTTGATTGTTAATCACCTCTGGTGTGCCTTTGAGAAATTCTTCATTTTCTAACAGAAGTTTACCTAATTTAGCGATATATTCTGGCCCTAATACATCGGCCCATTTGTTCTGATACATTTTTAAAATTTCCCCATACTTCTTGTATGTTGAATTAGCTTTAGAAGGATCAAAAACCATTTCCGGTGATAACTCTTCAACCTTTTCTGGTGTCAAAGTCTCTTGAAAATATTTTATCAGTTCAATTAGTCGCTGAAATTCTTCTATACTTAGTGGTTTCTCTGCGTCATAGGGCAAAGAGCCAAGGATTTCACCTTCAGCAAATTCGGTGATTATAAAAGAATGGCCTTCTTCGGAATAACCAGCATTAAAAAGTTCAGGCAGTTTAAGAGGTTCTTCTTCTAAAAAATCTCTTATCTCTGGGGCAATATCACGGTAGAAAAGCATCTCATTGTGGGCAGAACCTCTTGGATCAACATCTTGGAGTTTGAGTTTAAAGAGAACAGTTTTAAGCTCGGGATGAGCTCCTTCAAATGTAAAGTAACCAGAACTACCATGTTTATAAAATTCGACCATCTGATTTTCTAGCTCGGTCTCGACTGATGGATCAGCATGGGCTAATTCGAAATCGGCTAAATTCCCTAAAGATTTGATAGCATAAATATTATGCTTCTGCATAATTTGAAACATTCTCCTTAGGGTTGTTCGAAAAGCTTCCGCTTTCTTGTCGATTGGTGATTCGGGTGAAATATTTGGAAGCTCCCCTGCTAAGTTGTTAGGCGGTCCCTCTGCTATTATGCCTCCACTTTTATCTTAGCGATTTTATATATTTATGTCCATTACCTCAATAACGGCACACACACCTGGTGTGTAAGCGGGTTGATTTTAATGGCTCACCCCTTGAGCCAATGGGGTATCAAAAACGCATACACAAAAACCCACTTCGTAGGTGGGTTGATACTTTTATTCAAATTCTTCTGGGTTGTGTTCTTTAATATCAATTTCTAGGCCATACTCATTGATAATGTGATCTGCCTCTTCGTGATGTTTACCAGAAACTGATGGAATTGCTAATTTGCCAGTTTTATTTAAAAAATTAGCGTATGCCATAATACAGGCTAAGCCGTCTAAATCGGGATTAACATAACCAGTAACTAAAATTTCTTTTTTCATATATGGTTTTGAGTGAAGCCCTCCCCGCCGACGGAGCAGCGGGGAAAGATACCTTTAATCTATAGTTGTTCAAAAATATTGATATAAGATCGAGCAACAAAAGTATTATTAAACTTTTCAGCCTGAAGTGAATTGTGTTCAAGCATTGATGTGAAACTTGTATCATCAATCGTGTCAATTATTTTTTGCGCACCAGATATAAAATCAATAGTGCCTATATCGTCTAGAGAAGTATAGGGTACTCGGATTACCTTTAGATCTTCTATCATATCTGAGCCGTTCATCTCGAGAATAACAGGGATACTTACACTTGCATGGAGGGAACCGGAGCTTTCACCTGTTCTGACTTTTTCTCCAAAATAATACATTTGAATGTTAAACGTAATTCCAAAGGTACATGGCATAGCCATGCACCGAATGGTGTTTGGCTCCCGGGCTTGGATTCGAAGGTCGGTGTCCAACCGACGTCTCGATTCGTGCTCATTAAGTTTATCTTAATATATAGGTTATCCAATATCAAATTGTTATATAATTCGGGCGTCTATCATCCTTGGTTCTCATCACAAGCCAAAAACAAAAAATTACCACTCGAGTGGTAATTTTTTGTTTCTCCCGGGCTTGGATTCGAACCAAGACTACGAGATCCAAATTCTCGCGTCCTACCATTAGACGACCCGGGATCATTTCTATTTTATCATTTTCCCCTTGATTTTTCAAATAAAATTTGTTATAATAAGGTTGCCTTAAGTAATCGAGGCAGTTACCCCCCACCACTTCTATGTATTATGTTTATGTTCTTAAATCAAAATCAGATAATAAGTTGTACATTGGTTTCACATCTGATATGAGAAAAAGATTGGAAGAACATAATGCTGGCGAAAACCTATCAACCAGAGGTCGTCGGCCATTTCAGCTAGTATATTGCGAGGTTTACAAATCCAGAAAAGATGCCCTGACACGAGAGAAAAAGCTGAAAAACTTTAAAAATAGCTATAAGGAGCTGAAGAAACGAATTCTAAACAGTCTCAATAGTATCTAGAAGTGGTGGGGGGAGGAAAGTCCAGGCACCATAGAGCAACACAGTCGTCGTAAGGCGACCAAGGGTGACCTAGGGAATAGTGCAACAGAAACATGTAGCCGATGACTATCGTAAGATAGAACAGGTAATAGTGAAATCGT
>JBBUEO010000033.1:0-5734 GCA_038056915.1 Patescibacteria group bacterium | reverse complement strand
AAGGTAAGAGCTTACGCGTGTCTATGGCGACATAGCGCGGTGAAAACCCTATGCGGTGCAAGTCGGATGGGCTCCATACATCATCAAGACCTGCTCGGTTCGATGTCCAGGGGTTCCGACGCACTCCGACGTTTCAGTCGGAGCTCCGATATCGTAAGATCGTCGGAGAGATAGATGCTGTCAAAACAAAACCTGGCTTATCGATTACTTAGGGTATTTTTAATCGGAAGATAATACTTGCGGTGAATTCCACTGCAACCAAGCTTTGCTATGCGCTCTCGATGTAATCGGGTCCCGTAACCTTTGTGTAGAGAAAAATAATAACCGCGATATTTTTTATCCAATTTCCGCATTAAGTTGTCGCGATAAACTTTAGCTACGATAGAAGCGGCGGCGATACTTGAACAAATCATATCCCCCTTTTTTAAAACGCGACAGGGGAGAGGCGAATCAATTTTAAAACCGTCAACTAAAACAAAATCCACTTTTGCTTTTAATTTTTTTAGCGCTCGGCTAAAAGCTAGTTGGGTGGCTTTGGTTAATTTAAGTTTATCGATCTCTTCGACCGTAACTTCCCCAATGCCAAATTTTGAAGTTCGCTTGATTTTTTTAGCCAGTTTCACCCGCTGCTCGTGGGACAATAATTTTGAATCCCGCAAACCATAAAGTCTTTTTGACTCGCCTTGCCGCGAGGCAGGTAAAATCACTGCTGCTGCTACCAGTGGTCCAGCCCAAGCCCCCCGGCCGACTTCATCAAGACCGCAAATAATATTAAAACCTTGACCGCGAAGATATTCTTCGTGGTCATTTTGAGGAATTCTTAGACGATTAGAAAGTTTAGCTCTTGATTGCCTTTGTTCCATAACAAAATTATCTTAAAAATTTTTTAAGATATTGACCAGTATAAGACTTTGGATTTTGGGCGATTTTTTCTGGGTTACCGGCGACAACGACTTTTCCTCCCTCATCGCCTCCTTCTGGTCCTAAATCAATAATCCAATCAGCCGATTTTATCACATCTAAATTATGTTCGATCACCACTACAGTGTTGCCTTTGTCAACCAATTTTTGTAAAACCGCCAAAAGTTTTTTAATATCTTCGAAATGAAGACCGGTGGTTGGTTCATCCAAAATATACAAAGTCCGGCCCGTATCGTGGCGGGCAAGTTCAGTGGCTAATTTAATTCTTTGGGCTTCTCCGCCCGACAAAGTCGTTGCCGGCTGACCTAAATGAAGATAGCCCAAACCGACTGATTCGAGAACAGATAATTTATCATAAATTTCTTTAAAATCTTTAAAGAAAATTTTTGCTTCTTCAACCGTCATATCCAAAATATCGGCAATGGTTTTTTCCCGAAAAGTAATTTCCAAAATCTCTTTATTATATCGTTTGCCTTTACATTCAGGGCATGTGACATAAACATCCGGCAAAAAATGCATTTCAATTTTTAATACCCCGTCGCCCCGGCAGGTTTCGCAGCGGCCGCCGCGCAAATTAAAGGAAAATTTCGCCGGATCAATCTTTTTCGCTTGGGCTTCCGGAGTGCTAGAAAATACCTCACGTATCGGAGTAAATAGATTTGTATAGGTAGCGGCGTTGGAACGGGGGGTGCGACCAATGGGCGATTGATCAACCGAGATTACTTTATCAACAAATTTCACCCCGGAAATTGTTTTATATTTGCCCGGGACTTCTTTCGCCCGATGAAGATGGGAAGCTAACGCCTTGGCCAAAATTTCTAAAACTAAAGTTGATTTCCCCGAGCCGGAAACCCCGGTGACACAAACAAAATTATTTAAGGGAATTTCGACCTCGATATTTTTTAAATTAAATTCCGAAGCGCCTTTAATAATTAATTTTTCCTTGCCGGGCGTTCGTCTTTTTTGGGGAATTTCGATTTGACGCTTTAAAGAAAGATATTGACCGGTCAAAGACTCGGCTGATTTTTTAATTTGAGCAATAGACCCCTGGGCAACGACTTTTCCGCCGTGGTCGCCAGCTCCCGGTCCAATATCAATAATCCAATCAGCTTCTTCAATTGTTTGACGGTCGTGCTCAACCACAATCACCGTATTGCCCAAATTTTTCAAAATTCTAAAGGTTTTCAATAATCGTTCATGATCGCGCGAATGTAGACCAATTGACGGTTCGTCCAAGACATAAATAACCCCGGCTAAACCAGTGCCTAATTGCGTCGCCAGCCGAATTCGCTGGGCCTCGCCGCCAGCCAAACTTGAGGCATTGCGATTCAAACTTAAATAACTTAAACCGACATCGATTAGAAATTTCAATCGATTTATAATATTAATAAATATCTCCCCGCTGATAGTCTTTTCTGTTTCATTTAATTTTTGAGAATTTGTTAAGCTTTCAAAATATTTGGCTAAATTATTAATGCTCATCGCAGTTACTTCGATGATATTTTTTCCATCAATCGTTACACTTAGGACTTCAGGGCGTAACCGTTTTCCTTGACAAACTGGACAAATTTTTTCGACCATATATTTACCAATTTCTGTTTTTAAGTAGTCGCTGTCAGTCTCCCGATATCTTCGTTCTAAATTGGGAATTACTCCCTCGAAAGGTCCGTCTTTCTCGCCTTCTAAAACCAGGGTTTTAAATTTTCGCGGCAAATCGCTTACTGGCAAATCTAAAGAAAAATGGTGACGATCGGCTAAATCTGCTAGCGCCTTAGAGTACCAGGCGGCATGGGAAGTAATCCGCGACCAAGGACGAATCGCCCCTTCGGCTAAAGTTAATCTGGGATTGGGTAAAACCAAATCTGGCTCAATTTCAAATCTTTTGCCTAACCCCTGGCAAGCGGGACAGGCCCCCTGGGGAGAATTGAAAGAAAACATTCGCGGATGAAGTTCTTCAAGAACAGTTTTACATTTTGGACAATAGAAATCTTTGGAATATTTTTTTTCATTTTCCGTTGCGCTATCAAAGATACTCAAATTGCCCTGTCCTAAACGAAGCCCCTTTTGGACAATTTTGGTAATATTTAATAAATTATTGCCAAAATCTACTTCTGAAATCACCGCTTCTATAGTATGGGGTTTATTTTTATCAAGTTTTAAAAGCTGGGCTTCCAAAAGGTCCATTATAATTCCATCGAGGCGAACTTTTTCAATTTTTAGATCTTTAAGTCGGGCTAAAAGATATTTATGCTCTCCCTTTTGCCCCCTCACTTGTGAGGCTAAAAAAACTACTTTTGATTTTTTATTTTCGTATGATTTTAAAATATCTTGAGTAATTTCTTCTTCAGACTGTTTTTGAAGCAACTGTCCGCAATTCGGACAGTGCGGACGACCGATACGGGCGAAAAGTACTCGCAAATAATCGTAAATTTCCGTGACTGTCCCGACAGTTGAACGAGGGTTTTGGGTGGCGCTTCTTTGGTCAATCGAAATTGCCGGCGAGAGATTTTCAATCCAATCAACATCGGGTTTTTCTAAATTGCCAAAAAACTGCCGGGCGTAAGACGAAAGAGACTCCACATATCTTCGCTGACCTTCGGCATAAATGGTGTCAAAAGCAAGGGAGGATTTGCCGCTGCCGGAAAGTCCGGTTATGACAACGATTTTATCCCGCGGGATTTCCAAATTGATATTTTTTAAGTTATGCTCGCGAGCACCATGAATAATAATTTTGTCTCTCATAGAAATTTTAAAAAAGCTTAAAGTTTGATATCGTCAAATAGTGTAACATATTTTTTTTAAAAAAACAATCCCCATTTGACTTTTTTTTGATTTTCCCTTACTTTCAAAACAGAACAATATTAAAATGGAGGTTAAAAATGCTTGGAGACAAACGTTCCGGGCCTTCAGGTCCAGGAACAACTATTGGCGCTAATGTAAAATTAGCCGGTACCCTGCAAGATGCCAGCGACATTGTCATTCATGGTCGGATTGAGGGAGAAGTCATCTCCAGTCAAGGAATTAACATTTCTGAGAGCGCTTATGTTAAGGGTCCGGTTTCTGGGGAATTGGTGACGATTGCTGGCAAGGTTCGCGGTTCGATTACCGCTACCGGCAAGATGGAAATCCTACCATCAGGCAAGGTTTTTGGTTCAATCACCAGCAAGGATTTATCAATCAAATCTGGGGCGATTTTTGTCGGCAAATGTACCATGCCAACGGAAGAAAAAGAAGAAATTGAAGAAAAAGAAGAAGAGCCAACCGAAAAGACCAAAACCACCTACGAAGTGGAATAATTTTATCCTAATCAATGTACTATTATATAATGGGTCCGCCTCGAGGGAAAATTGCCAGCCGACAGGAAAAAACTAAAGATATTTTGGGTGACTTGGGAATTGCTGGCGAGACCGTCTCGCCTTCGGCGGCCCGGACAATTGAAGAATTAACTCATTTAGGGATTATTAAAGGATATTCGACTATTGTTGCTGTTGGTGATGAAGCCCTGGTTAATAAAGTGATAACCGTGATTGCTACCGAAAAGACCGCCAAAGATGTGGTTTTGGGAATTATCCCGGAAAATTTCCAATCAGCCCTGGCGCGAAAGATCGGCGCCAATGACCTTAATTCAGCATGTAGTATTCTAAAACAAAGACGACTTTCCACCACTAATTTAGTCCTCTTGGATCCAAATAAATATTTTATCACCGAAGCCATCATCAGAACTTCCCGAAACCAAGAAATTTATTTTTCAATTGGCGATCTTAAAGGGAAGGTTTCAGCTAATCTAATTACCATTAAGCCGGGTTTAGAAATTTTTATCCATGATCAAACCCTTGAAGGGTCGAAACCCTCGCAATTTTTCCGCTGGCTTTTTGGCAAAAAAGAAACTGATGTCTACTCAACCTATCTTCACCCCAAAAAAATTCGCCTTGAGGCTGAAAAGAGTTTAAATATAAAAATTGCCGAGGAATTAGTCGGAAAAACTCCAGCAGTCTTTTCAAATCGCAGCCGAGCCTTGAAATTTATTGTTGGGCGAGGTAAAATAAAATCGAAAGACTAATGAATTAAGAAAGGGATTTATCAAAGACTTAAAAATTAATCAGGATATTCTGGCCGATAAAGTTTATCTTATTGACGAAAATGGTCAATCGCAGGGGGTAATCAGCCGCGACCAAGCTTTGATATTAGCCCTTGACGCGGGTTTGGATTTAGTTTTAGTCAATCCTTCAGCGCAAATACCAGTTTGTAAAATTATGGATTATGGCAAATATCGCTACCAAAAAGAAAAACAAGAAGCTCGTCAAAAATCCAAAGCCAGAGGTCCGGAAATTAAAGAGATCCATTTGGGCTTAAAAATTGATCCTCACGACTTAGATTTTAAAATAAAACGAACCCAGCAATTTTTAGCTCAAGGTGATAAAGTCAAAGTTGTTGTTAAACTAATTGGCCGGGAAATGATTTTTCGCCAAAAAGCTTATGAAATGATTGATAAAATTCAACATGAAACGCAAACCAAAAAAGAAGGCTCAATCGAAAAAATGGGAAATCGTTTTGTTGCATTGCTTACTAAAAAATAAATTAATTTAAATAAATTTATGAAATTAAAAACTGTCAAATCTGCCCAAAAAAGAATAAAAATTACCCGCCAGGGTAAAATTTTAAGAAGGCAATTATCAGCTCAGCATTTGACTCAAGGAAAATCAAAGAGAGTCCGCCGAGCAGCCGGTAAATTAAGTCAAATTGCTCAGGCCGATAAGAAAAAAATTAAAAAATTAGTTCCCTATGGATAAATAATGAAAAACACTCCACTAAT
>JBBUEO010000032.1:2104-13007 GCA_038056915.1 Patescibacteria group bacterium | reverse complement strand
AGATAGCTCCAAGCCGGGTTGTCAGTTGAGGAAGCAGATTCTAAAACCAACACTTCCGGCTTTTGAGCTAAAACCATTCTTAAATGTTTTCGAAAAATTTTATCATTTGATTTAATCGGCGCGTGGGTGACGACTTTTTTACCGGGAATTACATCTTGAGTTGAACCGGTAAGATGATAAATTTTCGCCCCGGCCTTTTTAATAAAATCCTTTATATCTATTGGCAAATCAGCATACGGATAGGAATTTTTAGCCAGATTGAACCCGAAGATTTTTTGGAGTTTTTTCTCTTCAGAGGTTAATTTATCTTTTTTCTCAACTGGAATTTGGCTGTAATTTTTCTTCCGATTTAAAAAATTCAAAGTTAAAATAAGATGCTCCAAATCCAAAACAATCCCCACTTTGGCTTTTTGACAAATATAAAGCAAATCATTTAGTCGTCCCGAGCCGGTGTAAAGATAAGTTTCCGGGATATAGCGGCCATCTTTTTGATAATACATATATAAAGGATAATTTTCGATTTTTAGCCGCTGACCAAAAATTTTTTTCAAATCTCTTAAAAGTTCAACATTGGCCTCTAAAACTTTTAGATATTCCGCCGGGGTACTGCGGTTTTGATAGCGATGAAGATATTTTTGAGCCGATTCCCGCCGCCATAAATGAATCCCGTGAATCACTAAGTAATGAGGATTGAGTTTTGAGAGATGAGAAATGTGAGATAAAAGAGACACACGATTTTCCGGATGATAATACCATTCAGACGCTAAATCATCGGGTAAATGATAACCCCAAAATAAAGGCGGCGCTTTGGTGATTTTTTCCGGAGTACCTTTGAGCTCAAAACCAAATTCAACCCCTTTTTCTTGGGCTAATTTACGGGCAATTGGTTTTTTAAACCAGCCCGCACGATCAGAAAGTTGATCTGGGTTGGAAGGAGCCAAAACAAACATAAAAATGTCCAATTTCTAATTATTCTAATTGACCTAATCACTAATTAATTTTCAATTTTCAAACACCAATGACCAATCAAATCTTAAATTCTAAACTCTATATTTGAAGATTGGAATTTAGAATTTGATTGTGCATTGGAATTTGATAATTGGGATTTATTTAGAATAATTAGGTTAATTAGTCATTGAATTTTAAACCTTATCCTCTCCACTGCTCTCTCGCCTATTTTTTGATTTATTTTTTCGGCGGTTTTTTCCGAGTCTTGAAAAAGACTGGCCGCCTCGCCGGAAGAGCTGACCGCGCAAGTCAAAATCCCCCCTTTAAAGGAAATAACTTCAAAATCCCCTTTAGAGACTTCTCGGGCCGCCTGGCAAATGCGGGCCGCCTTGAGCGGTTGTTTATATCTTTTAAATTTTGAGCGACCATTGATAATCCGATCAATTTTTTCCATCATTATTTTTAACTAAAATTTCTTCTACCTCTATCCTCATACTCCTTTACTTACCCAATGGCTCAAGGCAGTGAGCCATTAGGGCAGGGATAATAATCGGCGATTTTTATTTTAAATTTATTTCAATTAAATTGTACCACTTTTATGATATATCACCGGATTGGGTCAATTGGTTAAAATATTGGCTAAGAGAAAAATATTTTATCTATCGAGGCGCAACAAATTTTGCCTTTGATTGTATTTTCGGTTTTCATTGACTTAAGAACTTTTTTCAGTATTTTTTGGGCCGTTTCGGTTCTAGTGTCTGTTGCTTCAATCAAAATTACGCCTAAACTATCTTTTATCATTTCTTTAAGATCGGGATTAATTCTAAAATCTCGGTCAAAAGCTAATAAGATTGCCTTTTGTTTAGCGCTTGCCTCCAAATGTCTTTTATCAGATAATCCAGGTTTCTTAAGAATTTTAATTCCTTCGACAACGGTATGCCCCAAAGATCTCAAAAATTTCCCAGCTGGGACTGGGAAATTTTCATCGAGGTAAAACCTAAATTTAGGCGGGTGCGAGGTCAACCCGTTCCTTTGCGTAGTGCAGCTTTTTATCTAAATAATCTAGGGCTATTTTGACTTGATTTTTGTTTAGATGAGGATAATCTTTATAAATCTGGTCTATATTATTATCTTTGACGTAGTTATAAATCAGATCAACCGAAATACGCGTACCAGATATACGTTCTTTCCCTCCAAGAACAGTTTTAGAACAAACAATTTTCGCCATTTTTTCCTCCCTCCTTGATTTCTATTTTTATTATACAATATTAGTTACTTACTTACAATGGATATTGATTTTTACCAAACTAAGTATGGTTTTTTACTATCACCTCGTAGGTGGAATAGTTGCGGTTGAAAGGAATTAACCTGCAAATTTTTAGCTGGTGACGGATGGCACGGGAAGGAGGGATGATTTTTATTTCGATAAAACTAAATTACAAATGGTAATTATTCCTCGATAGCAGCACTTCTTAATTTCTCAATAGAATAACCTTTAATATTGATGAATGTACTGAGAACAATATTTTTCCTTGCAAGCTTAACTTTCTGATCAATTTTCCTTTCATCATCTCCATCAATATTCCAGAATAATTCATCTTTTAAAAGTTTATATTTTAGATTACTATTTTTATCTAATGCTTTTGAAATTGCTAAGCCGTCTTCCATTCCTTTGTAACCTGTATATTTAACATCACCATTAATTACGAGTATTAATTTACCCAACTGGTTATTGGAACAAATTTCGTCAAATTCTCCAATATATTTATCAAACAATTTATAATCCCATATGGCACAGGTATTCCATGGAACTTGATATGCAATTCCACCATCGTTACTAAATGTTTTATATTCTTTATCAGTAAGAATATTATCCTTCAACTTATAACCGACGACTAAAACATCTTTGTCAGAATCAATGTATTCTACTAAGTTATCAATGTTTTCTGGCTGTAATTCAACTTCTTTTGATGCAATAATGAAGTATTTTTTCTCAGATTTATTATTTGCATAAATTTCTTTTATTTTTTTTATAGCTAAATTTAGCGATATGGCACTAGTCGGTTCCTTGTCGTAAATATTGAACAATTTCTTTTCGCCGATTGTATAATTTTTTTTTCGTAGGTTAGAAATGATTATAAAACTACTGATTTTATTATTCTGTGCGTTCCCTTCTAACCATTCTAAACAATTTTTATATTCATCATTTTTTGTTCGTGTGATAAAAGTGATTTTTATTTTTACTCTCCTTCTGTAATTTCAATTTCCTTTTTATTTAGGAATAATTTTAATTCCAGTAATATTACTGGAATTTTTCAATTCTTTTACGGATTCAATTGTATAATTATTAGCATTTTCTTTAGTATTAGTGACTTCCATAAGTTTATTCTTGTCGGGATATTTTGATGAAGTGTCAACAAAGAAATCAACAATTTTTCTGCTTGAAATGTTAAAAGTTACCAATAAATCAAAATCGTCTTTTTTAAATGTATTGTCCCATTCTTTAGCTCCTAAACTAATTTGTTCTTGAGTTGGTTCGGTTAATTCTTTGTCAACCGGTTCTCCTAAAATAGCTCTAATTTCATCAATATTTTTACCTATTAAAGCAGGAATATCGTAAATATATTTCGGTGCTGGCGTTGTCGTTGGGGTTATTGTTGTATTCTGGGTTGTAGAAGGTGTCGGTGTTGGTTTTAATGCCGTCTGAACACCCTTCAAGGCAATTACTACAAGAACTACAAGGAGAACAACCGATCCCCCACAACAACCTAACCCAATTTTTAAACCCTTTGAAAGTCCCTTCTTTTTTTTATTCATTTTATCCTTCCTGATCAAATATATTCTTTTAGTATTATCTTAATATACATCAGATTTAATATCGAGTAATATTTTGGGGGTTGAAAAATCTCCTTTTCTGCTGTGATCTTGTTTAAGATTTCAGCTCAATAATTTTGGCATCCTTTTTAATCTCGGTCTCGATTTGCCCCGGATCAGCGGTGGTAATAATCGTCTGGCCGAGTTTGATGACTTTAACCAAATGCAAACGCCGCCTTTTATCCAGCTCGGAAAAAACATCATCCAACAATAAGATCGGCGGGAAATTTTTTTCTTTAGTCAGATATTTTTGTTCGGCCACTTTGAGGGCCAAAATCGCGCTTCGATACTCCCCCCTTGAAGCAAAAGTAGTAATATTTTTATTTTCCAGCAAAAAAACCAAGTCGTCCCGGTGCGGACCATACAAAGTAGCAGTATGTTCGATTTCTTTTTGGCGATTTAATAATAATGTTTTTTGGAAATTATCGCCTAAAACCGTCGCCTTGTATTTAGTCTGCAATTTTTCTTCTTGACCGGAAATTTCTTGATAAATTGGGCTCAAATCCTCGTTAAGATCGTCAATTGCCTGTTTTCGCCGGGCAATAATAAAACTTCCCAAAATAACTAATTTTTCATCCCAAAAATCAATTTCATTAAGATTGGCTTTGCCAATTTTAAGATAATATAAAAGCCGGTTGCGGCCGCGAATTATTTTGGCTAAATCCAATAAAGCTAAAGCGTATTTTCGGTTCACTTGGCAAAGCAAAATATCAATAAATCTTCGCCTTAAAACCGGCGCGCCGTCAATTAGCTGAATTTCTTCTGGAGAGAATAACACCGATGGCATTAAACCCAAAATGTCAGTTAATTTCTTTTTTACTCCATTGATCTTGACTTGTTTAATCTTGGGCCGCTCAAATGAAAGTAAGGGCTGAATAATTATTTCTAAATTAAGGGATTTTTCATTCTCGGCTTTGCCGGCAATTTTGGCGAAGTCGCTCCCCCAACTAATTACTTCGGTGTCTTTTTTTGTCCGCCACGATCGCCCGGTTGATAAAAGATTTATCGCTTCAATCAGATTAGTTTTGCCGGCGCCGTTTGGACCGACAATAATCGTCGTCTTAGCAAAATCAAACGAGTCCTTTACCCAATTGCGGAAATTTACGAGTTCAAGATGCTTCAACATAATTTCCAATTTCTAATTTTCAATTTTCAATCAATTTCTCATTGATTCAATGATTCATTGAAAATTCATTGGAAATTGTGAATTGAAAATTGTTAATTTATTATTCTTCAGTCCTTAACGGCATTATCACGTAAAGATAATTTTTATCCTTGGCTGGCCGGATGACTCCCGGGGCGAGACTGCCTGAAAGTTCAATTGAGACTTCTTCGTTTTCAATCACTCCCAGGGCGTCTAAAATAAATTTGGCGTTAAAAGCGATTTCTAATTCTTCGCCGCTTATCTCCCCTGACATTTGCGATAAATTATCCCCTATTTGGGGAGAAACCGCGGTAATTTGGACATTGTCGGGCTTTTTAAAACTGATTTTGACATTATTGGCTGATTCGCGGGCAAAAAAACTGGCCATTTTGAGAGCATTGGCAAATTGATTTTTTGACAATGTCACTTGAGTTTTGGTGGAGGAGGGGATAATTTGTTCATAATCAGGAAAACTGCCCTCAATTAGGCGCGAGACGACTTCTGTCGGACCAAGTTTAAACTGGACCTGATTTTCGCCAATTTTAATTTCAGCTTTTTCCAGGGTCTCGTCGAGAAGGCGATTAATTTCCGCCATGGTTCTTTGGGGAATAATAAAGCTAAAACCTTTTTCTTTTATTTGGCCCGGCCCGGCCAAATTAATTGATTTTTCCGCCAAGCGATAACTGTCAGTGGCAACAAATTTTATTTTTTTGTTCTCGCTTTTAATATAAACCCCGGCTAAAACCGGCCTAGTCTCATCAACGGCGCAGGCAATAATTGTTTTGGTAATTGCCTCTCTTAAATCATTGGCGGAAATTTCTAAAGAAATCCCGCTTTTTAATTCAGGAATTAAAGGAAATTCGCTCGCCTCAATCCCTTTAATATTGGCTTTAAAATGATCTGAAGTTAAATTGAGGGTTTGGTCTTTTAATTCCAATTTAATCGTTTTATCAGAGTTGGTGTTGGTATATTCGGCAATTAACCGACCGGGACAGGTGAAAGCACCCTCTTTTTCAACTTTTGCCCCAATCCAGGTGCTGATGCCGATTTCTAAATCAGTGGCTGATAGCTTAAGCCGTCCCTTTTCTGTTTTAAGCAGAATATTATTTAAAACCGGCAGGGTGGCTCTTGGCTGAACCATGTGGGAGACAATGGCTAAACCTTTTTGTAAATTTTCTTGGGTGCAGGAAACCTTCATAAAATGCTCCTTTCAGTCGCTATTCTTACTAAATACTAATTAATACTAATATACAAAAATTTGTAAGAACTATTAGGTAAAATTTTGGGTGATATTTTTTAAATGATTTATCCACATTTATTATATATTTTTAGTTTAAGGTTAATATATTTAATAGTAATAAGGATTGTGTAAATTGGGGAAATAAGGTTTAATTGCGTGGGGATAATATGGGGATTTCCTGTGAATATTTAATTTTGTCAAATATGTATTTTGGAAAAACTATTATATTTTCCTAATAAGCTGATTTTATCCACAGTTTATCCACATCGAACGAAAGTTGAGAGCTTTGCTCGAAAACTTTCGGAGATGCAAACTCTGTCCCGCTTAGCGAGGAAATCCTAGGCGCTATACATTTTTTCTTTAATCATGGTTAATTCTTTTTTAAGGTCCTCGTCGCGGCCGATTTCTTTTTCAATTTTCCCCACCCCGTGAATGGCAGTGGTGTGGTCTTTTTTATTCAATTCCTTGCCGATTTTCGGGAAAGAAAGATTCATTTCATGACGAAGTAAATACATAATAATTTGTCTTGGCCAAACCAATTCGTGACTTCTTTTGGCCGAAAGAATATCGTCAGTGTCAATTTTGAAAAATTCGCTGACAACTTTAATGATTTTTTCCACCGATAAATTCTTTCCTTTGGAGGCAATAATATCCTCTAAGGTTTTTCGGGTAAAATCAAGCGAAGCCTCTGTTTTACTAAGTTCGCAGGAGGTCATCAGTCGGTTAATGGCGCCTTCGAGATCGCGGATATTTGATTCAATATTTACGGCAATAAAATTAATGATTTCGTCATCTAAGGAAAAATCTTTTTCCAAACACTTGGACCTTAAAATCGCCTCCCGCATCTCTAAATTTGGCGGCTGAATATCCGCCACCATCCCCATGCCAAAGCGCGAGGTCAGCCGGGCTTCGATTTGGGGAATCGCCTTGGGGACGCGGTCGGAAGTAATCACAATCTGCCGGTTGCTCTGATGGAGAGTATTAAAAGTGTGGAAAAATTCCTCTTGCGTGCCTTCTTTGCCAGAGAGAAATTGAATATCATCAACCAAGAAGACATCAACATCGCGGTAGTTTTTTTTAAATTGGTTGATTTTACCAGAGGAAATTGAAGTCACAAAATCATTGGTAAAGCGTTCGCAGGAGACATAAATTACTTTCTTTTTAGGATATTTTTTTATAACTTCATTGCCAATCGCCTGGACCAAGTGAGTCTTGCCCAAACCAACTCCGCCGTACAAAAAGAGGGGATTATAAACCGTTCCCGGCTTGGCGGAAACCGCCTGCGAGGTGGCAGCAGCCAGGCGGTTAGAATTGCCGATGACAAAATTTTCAAATTGGTATTTGCCATTTAGTTGAGGATGTTTGGCAGCCGACTCTTCTTTATCTTCTTCTTCGACTTCAATGGTTTTGGGGGTGATGCGAGGGGAAATATTGGTTGAAATTTGATATTTGACTGATTTAATCTTCGGCAGGTTTTTTTGGAGGGCTTTGAGAATTTCCGGATTAAATTTATTTTCCAGCCACATTTTGGCAAAACCGTTAGGGACGGCGACAATTACTTCAGAATTATTAATTTCTAAAATAAAAGTGTCCTTAAACCAAGTGGTAAAATTGGCTTTGCTTAAGGTGACTTCTAATTCGCCTAAAACCGTTTGCCAAATTTCTTTTTTATCCATACGAATTTTTCCTACCAATTTACAAATATACAAATAAAATTTGTATCGATAACTGATATCTTTGTATTAACATATCGAATATCGCATATCACATCTCGAATTGCCATATTAAGTTATCCACAATTGTCTTTGTCTTATATTATTCAACTTATCCACAGGCCGTCAAATTGTTAAATCAAGAAGCTGTGGATTATTTTGGTCAAGAAATAAAAAAAGAGCGGTTGTCGGACAACAACCGCTCTGTCCGGGCCCGAAGGCATAGATCTGTAGGCGCAAGCCATGTTCACTTGCTTCTTTATGCAGACGATGACAATGAAACTCGTCCCAGCAGCGGTTATGGCCGGCGATTTTATCAATCTATAATACCCTGCCCCAAAAACCCAAAGTCGCTTATTTTGAAGGAATTAGCGGCATTAAACAATTGTATGAAGATACCTTGCTGTCTTTGAAAAGGGGTGATGAAATTTTAGCTTATGTGACCCGTGAAACGCCAGAGGCGTTAGGAGATTATACGATAGATTATGTCCATCGCCGAGTTGCCAAAGGCATATATTTGCGAGGGATTTACAATGATTCGCCAAAAATAAGGAAATATTTAATTCAAAATAAAGAGCAGCTACGGGAATCAAAAATTGCCTCTTTTAAAAAATTTCCCCTCAAAAACGAGATAAATATATACGCTAATAAGGTGATTATTATCACCTATCGACCCGAGCCATTTGGGGTGATGATTGAATCTCAAGAAGTCGCTGATACCCAGCGGGCGATTTTCGAAATGGCCTGGCGGGGGATTCATTAGGGGAGAGGGGTGAAAAGGGCCAAGGGGTTGATTATGGTTTAACCTTAAGATATAATAAAGAAGACAAAAAAACCGAGTTTATATTGAGGAGCAAAGCGACGAAATGAAAAGAACCTATCAGCCCCACAATAAATCCCGAAAAAGAGTTCACGGCTTTCGAGCCAGAATGAAGACGGTTCAAGGTCGGCGGGTTTTGAAAAGCCGTCGAGAAAAGGGAAGAAAAAAGTTGACCGTATAAGGAGGAGAAATCTTAGCCAAAAAATATCGGCTGACACGAAAGCAAATCACCCTGATTCATAAAAAGGGGAGAAGATTTAATTTCGGTTCAATCAGCCTTAAATTTCTTCCCAACCAGCTCGGGTTTGGCCGTTTCGGAGTTAACGTCCCAGTAAGTGCCTACAAAAAAGCTACTGACAGAAATCGGCTAAGGCGAATAATTTATCAGGAAATCGGTCGCTTATCCCCCAAACAATCTTACGATTTTCTGATTAATATCTATCATCCAGAGTCCGAAGAATTTATCCGCCAAAAAATCAATGAAGCTTTTGACAAAATCAGATGAAATATCTTGCCTTAAAAGCCATTCGTTTGTACCAGAAAACCTTGTCTTTGGATCATGGACCTTTGTCTTTTTTCTACAGCGAGGGCTTTTGCCGATTTCAGCCGACTTGCAGTCAATATACTTATGAAGCGATTGATAAATACGGGGTAATTCGTGGCAGTTGGTTGGGGTTAAAACGAATTTGCCGCTGCACCCCATGGGCAAAAGGAGGAGAGGATCCGGTTAGGTAATTTACAATTTTCAAGTAACAATTTTCAATCAATTATCAATTAAAAAATTTCAAAAATTGAAACATTGAATATTCAATGAAAATTAGAAATTAGAAATTTTATGACTACCCTAAAACTTATTCTCAAAACAATTCTCTACCGCCCCTTGTATAACGCTTTAATGTTTTTAGTTTGGCTAATTCCTGGCCATAATGTCGGTTGGGCAATTATTATTTTGACGATTATCATCCGTTTGATTCTTTTGCCACCATCTTTGAAGGCCGTCCGCGCCCAGAGGCGGCTGCGCGATCTTCAGCCTAAAATCCGCGAGATTCAGGAAAAATATAAAGGCGATAAAACCAAACAATCCCAAGCAATGATGGAGTTTTATAAACTTCACAAAGTTAATCCCTTGGGTTCCTGCCTGCCTTTGTTAATTCAGTTTCCGATTTTAATTATCCTTTATTATGTTTTTATTAACGGCCTAAACACTGCCCGTTTTGATCTTCTATATCCCTTTACTCCCCGGCCGGAAGATATCAAAACCATTTTTTTAGGGCTTGATTTAGCCCGACCGGACCGATTTGTTTTGCCGATTATTGCCGGGGTTTTACAGTTTATCCAGGGCTGGCAAATGATGCCGGCAAAAACTCTCTCCGAAGATCAAGCTGACAAGGGGCAAGCAATGCAGTCAATGATATCCAAACAAATGCTTTATCTAATGCCTATTTTTACGGTTTTTATTGCCGGCCGCTTGCCGGCGGCTCTTCCTCTTTATTGGGCAATTACCACTTTGTTTGGAATTTTCCAGCAGTGGTGGGTTTTGCGTGAAAAGCCAGCAGCAATCTCTGAAAGCCCTCAAGCGGTGGCTCCTATTAAAAAATCCAGCTGGCTTTATAATCGGCTGACTAAAAAGGCCCTAAAAGAAGGCGAAACCATTACTAAAAAAGGCGTCGAAGTCACCGTGAGGAGAAAATCCAAATGAGCCTTAATAAAATAAAAATCCTCCACCAAAGGCGGATCAGCCTTGGGCTGAAAAAAACCGCTCTTCGTTTAATTGGTCATTTTGATCCAAAAGCTAAAATCGAGCTCGAAGCCAAAGAAAAAAGTTTTTATCTCAATGTTGATACCGATCTCGCCGGCTTGCTGATTGGCCGGCAGGGGGAAGTTTTAGACGCTCTCCAATATGTTCTGCGGCTGATTTTAGCCAAAGAAATCGCCGAATTTACTCCTTTGTTGATTGATATCGGCGGCTATCGGGCGGCCAGACTTAAGGAGCTCGAGGATTTAGCCAAGAATTTGGCCAAAGAAGTTTCGGCTTTTGGCGGCACAAGAGAAATCGGTCCTTTGAATGCTTTTGAAAGACGGACGATTCATCTGGCTTTGCAGGATATTGAAGGGGTGGAGAGTTCGTCCATTGGCGAAGAACCGGACCGGCGGGTGATTATAAG
>JBBUEO010000032.1:0-2004 GCA_038056915.1 Patescibacteria group bacterium | reverse complement strand
ATGGCGCCGCTCTCGAAAAGCGGTAGGCTCGCAAGGGTCTCGTGAGTTCGAATCTCACCCTCTCCGATTGAGGTTGGCTGGTATTTCCGAGGCCAGCCTTTTTGTTTTTTTAAACATTTCTCTTAAAAAATATTTGTGTTATCATCAAAGTAGATTTAAATTGAAACACTTCCGACTAATTTTTATACACTAATAAACACCAATAATACAAATTCGTATATTTGTAAAAATTCGTATTTCGTAGTCAAGCTCCGAAGGAGCGTTTATGCCTGATATCGATTTAACCCTCCAACATATGTCCCGCGAGGACGAAGAGCGCCACGCTGAAGAGAAAGCCAAAAAACTTGGTCTGCCTTATATTAATTTGGTCAATTATCCTTTTGCTCCGGAAGTAATGGCGATTGTACCCGAAAGACAAGCCTTTCAATACAAAGCCGTTTCTTATTTAAAAGTTAGCGATAAAATCCGGGTGGCTACCAACGACCCCCAAAACCAAGAGCTGAAAAATTTCTTAAACCAATTAGCGACTGCCGCCAAAAAAGAAATTGTCATTTCCTATTGTTCAGAGACTTCGATTCAATATGCTTTAAGTTTATACCGCTTTTTAGTCCCTCAAATCAAAAAAGAGGAAAAAGTCCAAGTCACTAAAGAAAAAGAAGCCAGTTTCCAAGAAGAGATTGAAACTTTAGAGGGTCTGAAAGAAGAAATTACTAAAGTTTCTACTACGGAACTTCTAGATGTGATTTTTGCCGGCGCTTTAAAACTGGATGCCACTGATATTCATTTGGAACCGCAGGAAAAAAACTTTCGCCTGCGCTATCGAATTGACGGCGTTTTGGAGGAGATTGCCAATTTGCCGATTGGGGCCTATCATAATCTTTTATCGAGAATCAAATATTTGTCAAAATTAAAACTTGATGTTACTCATCCTCAAGACGGCCGTTTTGAAGTCAAAGTCGCTGACCAAGATGTTGATATTCGGGTGGCAACATTGCCCACCAGTTTTGGCGAAGCAGTTGGCTTACGACTTTTGCCTAAAGACAAAAAGTTTTTGCAGCTGGAAAATTTGGGTTTTTCCGAGGAGGTGTTAAAACTTATAAATGAAGCAATTACCAAACCGCAGGGAATGATTTTAAACACCGGTCCCACCGGCTCGGGCAAAACCACCACTTTATACGCGATTTTGCAAAAACTTAATCAGCCGGGCAAAAAAATCATTACTTTGGAAGATCCGATTGAGTACCGGATAGAAGGCATTGAACAAGTCCAAATTAATTTAGAAAATAAAACCGGTTTTTTGGACGGTCTAAAAGGCTGTTTAAGGCAAGATCCAGATATTTTAATGATCGGCGAGATTCGCGATAAAGAAACCGCCAATATTGCTCTGCAGGCAGCGATGACCGGTCATTTGGTTTTGACGACTTTACACACTAATAATGCGCCGTCGGCTTTGGCGCGGCTTACGGAAATGGGGATTGAACCGTATTTGTTGGCCGGTTCGATTAATTTAATTATTGGCCAGCGTCTGGTGCGGCAGATTCATAAAGTCTGTCATGGCAAAGGTTGTCCTATATGTCGAAGGACCGGTTTTAAAGGCAGAATCGCCATTGTCGAAGCATTAGTTCCGGGATCGGAGATTGAAAATCTTATTCGCGAAAAAGCCCCCTTGCGTTCGTTTGAAGAAACCGCCCATAAATTGGGGATGAAGACTATGTATGAAGACGGCATGACAAAAGTTTCCCAAGGACTGACTACCAAAGAAGAAGTCGAGAGAGTAGCGAAGGAATAAAAATAAATTATTCTAATTGTTCTAATTAACCTAATTGATCTAAATTTTAAAATTCTAAGCACTAAATACTAAATCCTAAACAAATTCAAAAATCTGAATTATAAATTTGAAACATTTTTAATTTTAAATTGTCATTTTGCACTTGCATGCCTGCGGTAGCAGGGAGATTTGCATTTTATTTATTACGTTAACCTTGACAAACCTGTTTTTTTGTG
>JBBUEO010000031.1:3331-5177 GCA_038056915.1 Patescibacteria group bacterium | reverse complement strand
TTCATGGTCAATAATTGTCTGAATCGCTTTTTGGATAGTGCGGGGAGTGATGTGGTGTTGCCGATTATATTCAATCTGCATCCTGCGGCGGCGATTAGTCTCATCGATTGCCCTTTGCATTGAGCCGGTTACATTATCGGCATACAAAATTACTTTGCCGCGGACATTGCGCGCCGCCCGGCCAATAGTTTGGATTAGAGAAACTTCCGAACGCAAAAAGCCTTCTTTGTCAGCATCCAAAATTGCCACTAATGAAACCTCCGGCAAATCCAAACCCTCGCGCAATAAATTGACTCCTATTAAACAATCAAATTTTCCCTTGCGAAGATTTTCTAAAATTCCCACCCGGTCCAAGGTGTCAATTTCGCTGTGGAGATACTCGGCGCGAATTCCTTTTTCTTTAAGATATTCGGCTAAATCCTCTGCCATTCGTTTTGTCAAAGCGGTGATTAAAATTCGTTCCTTAAAATTTACCCGCTTTTTAATCTCTCTGATCAAATCATCAATCTGATTTTCAGATGGCTTAATTTCCAGCTGCGGATCAACTAACCCGGTCGGACGAATAATCTGCTCAACTATTTGACTGGATTTTGACTTTTCAAATTTTGCCGGTGTGGCAGAAGTAAAAATGACCTGATTAATTTTGGTTAAAAATTCCTTAAATTTTAACGGCCGATTATCATATGCAGAAGGTAACCGAAAACCGTTATCAACTAAGGCTTTTTTTCGGGAAAAATCGCCCTCAAACATCCCTCCAATTTGCGGGACGGTTACGTGCGACTCATCAATGACAAGTAAAAAATCTTTGGGAAAATAATCTATCAAGGTGTAAGGTGGCTGTCCCGGGCTCCGGCCAGTAAGATATCTTGAATAATTTTCGATTCCCGGACAATAACCGATTTCTCTTAGAAGTTCTAAATCATATTGAGTTCTTCGCCGCAAGCGTTCGGCTTGTAAAATCTTGCCCTGTTTTTCAAAAATATATAATCTTTCTTTCAACTCTTTCTTAATATTTTCGATCGCTGAAGACAAAGTCAACGGATCAACCACAAAATGTTTAGCCGGATAAATCGTCACCTTTGTTTCATTGGCAATTTTTCGAAAACTGACGGCTTCAAAACGGGTGATTTTGATGATTTTGGAATTTTCAAATTCAATTCTAATAATAATTTCCCGATCAGCCGGCATAATCTCTAAGAGATTTCCGTGCAGACGAAATTTGCCTCTTTGTAAAACTTCTGAACGGGTAAAATACATCTCTATTAATTTTTCTAATAATTTTTGACGATCAATTTGGTCGTTGATTTTTAATAAAAGATATGATTCTTTATACATTTCAGGACTCCCTAAACCATAAATACAGGAAACCGAAGCGACAATTATCACATCCTGACGCGAAAGCAGGGCTTGGGTGGCAGCATGCCGCAAACGATCAATTTCTTGATTAATTTCAACTTCTTTTTCAATATAAACATCATTTGATTCAAGATAGGCTTCCGGCTGATAATAATCGTAGTATGAAACAAAATATTCCACCGCATTTCTTGGAAAAAAAGAACGCAATTCTGCCGCCAGTTGGGCGGCTAAAGTTTTATTGTGGGCAATCACTAAGGTTGGTTTTTGGATTTTTTCAATAGTCTTAGCAACAGTAAAAGTTTTTCCCGAACCAGTCACCCCCAGTAAGGTTTGAAATTGATAACCCCTTTTTAAACCCTCAATAAGTTTATTAATCGCTTGCGGCTGATCGCCAGCGGCTTTAAATTTAGAGGAAAGCAAAAATTTCATATGAGGATATTTTAACATAAAATTCTACAAAACAAAATCCCCTTAAGTAAAGTAAAAAGGG
>JBBUEO010000031.1:0-3231 GCA_038056915.1 Patescibacteria group bacterium | reverse complement strand
AAATTTTTTTTTAATTTATTCGGCAGTATGTTCTTCGGAATCTTCAGACTCTTCAGACTTCACCGAATCAACTTGCCCACTGGCTGGGGTTTCTTCATCTCCTTCAGTTTCGTCGCCGGTGTCCTTACTTACGGCGGGCGTCTCTTCTCCCATCACACCCTCTTTGGGCGTCTCTTCGGATGTTTCTTCCTCATCTTGATCGTCTCCCTGATCATCAACTGGCGTTGTTGGGTCATCCATACTATCCTCCTTTCAAAAAAAGCATTTTTAAATGCTTTTTAACTACTTCTTTTTAAGCTTATCAAGCCAATTTTAAATGTCAACTGGGGATAAAAAATTATTAATTTCTCGATAAAGATAACTTTTTAATTGTTTCTAAATCAACCAATTTGGCTGCTTTTTCATTTCTTAATTTCATCTCAACTTTGCCCTCTTTTAAGGTTTTTTCACTGATGACCACTCGAATCGGAATACCCAATAAATCCGCCTCGGCAAATTTGATTCCGGCAGAAATCTCACGATCATCATATAAGACTTCGACTCCTGATTTTGTCAGTTCTTGATATATTTTTTCTCCTTTGCCTTTTACCAACTCGGCTAAATAAATTTGATAAGGGGCAATCTCCCGCGGCCAAATTAAACCTTGCTGATCGTTATGAGTTTGCGCGATTGCCCCTATTAAACGACCAATGCCAATCCCGTAACAGCCCATAATAAAAGGCTGCTTTTTGCCTTTGCTATCAAGAAATTCGGCTTTCATTTTTTTAGCATATAAACCCCCGAGCATAAAAATATGACCGACTTCGATTGAAGAATAAACATTAACTTTATTGCCACAGTCTGGACATTTCTTTATATCTTTGACTAACTCAAGATTCACCGCCCAATCACAGGCACCACATAGAAAGATTCTATCTTCGCCGGTTTCAGCTAAAGTCATAAATTCGTGAGATTTTTCTCCGCCAATAGTACCGGAGTCGGCTTCAACTAAATGGACATCTAATCCAGCTTGAGAATAAATTTTTCTGTAGGCAACAATCACTTTTTGATAATAATCATCAAGATCTTCTTGGTTTTGATGAAAACTATAGGCGTCTTTCATCAAAAATTCCCGTACTCTCAAAAGTCCGCCGGTAGAACGTTGTTCATTGCGGAATTTATTTTGAATTTGATATAACATTTGGGGTAGCTCGCGAAAAGAATTGATTCGATCGCGGACCAAATCAACGATCACTTCTTCATGAGTAGAACCCAAAGCTAATTCTTTACCGTGACGATCTTTTAATTTGAATAAGGGCGGATCAATTTTGTCCCAGCGGCCGGACTCCAACCAAAGTTCCTTTGGCTGTAAAGTCGGCATCATAATTTCCTGAGCGCCGATTAAATTCATTTGAGCTCTGACAATTGAAATGATTTTTTGAGCTACCCGCCATCCCAACGGCAAAAGAGTATAAACCCCGCTCATTTCCTGATCAATAAAGCCGGCCCTTGCCAAAAGAGCGGCAGAAATAGTGTCTGCTCCGCGAGGCGTTTCCTTAGTTGTCTTAATAAAAGCTTGAGAATATCTCATAGTTTAATTGTAGCATAAACCGACAAATCTACTATTCACTAATTATCACTAATTTTTTATTTGTGTTTATTCGTGATAAAAAATTCGTCGGAATGTTATACCTTGAAATATTTATCTAAAGCGCCAGATGTCTCGAAAAGTAATTGCTAATAAAAGAATAATTAAAATAATAAAACCAATAGTGTGAATTAAATTTTCAATTTCCTGGCGGACGACTTTTTTACGAAATATTCCCTCTAAAGCCAAGAAGAGAATTTTGCCGCCGTCAAGCGCCGGGAAAGGCAAAATATTAATAATGCCTAAATTAATTGAAATAATCGCTAGCAGTTCTAAGATGTAGATCCAGCCTATTTTCAAAGCTTCAGCCGTAAAATTAAAAATTCCCACTGGCCCGACCAAACCGGCGCCGGCCTCGCCGGCTTTGCCAGTGGTGAAAACGCTTTTTAGAATATCCCATAAAACTACAAAAATTACTTTGATACTTCTACCAACTTCTAAAGTCGCAGTTATGAGTGCCTGCCAAATTGGCTGTTTCACTTTAGTGATAGAGACGGTCCCTACCCCAAGCGGGGCTTCACCTTCAGCCAGGGTTACCTCTCGATTTTCGATCCCGGCTTTATTTTGAATTTGTAAACTGACGGTTCTTCCAGCATGGCTTTTAGTAAAATTTTGTAAATCTGTTGGTGAAGAAAAACCATTAAGAATATCGCCGCTTTGAAGACCGATTCTTTCTGCCGGCGATGAAGGCATAATTTCAACCACCATAACTTTGGAAATTTTTTCCCCTTTTAAGTTGATAGGGTCAGAAACCAACGGCGTCATCCCGATAGAAAAACCAATTGTCAAAACCACAATTGCCAAAATAAAATTCATCACCACGCCCGTACCGACAATAAGAATTTTCTGCCAGATTTTTTTGGAATAGTAAGAACCGGGCTCAACAATTGCTTCGTCTTCGCCCAAAAGTGAAACAAAACCACCTAAAGGGATGAGATTGAAAGAATAGCGCGTTCCGCCTTTTTTGATCGAAAGCAGCCGCGGCGGAAAACCAAAGGCAAATTCCTTGACTTTAACCCCGGTTGCTTTGGCAACAATAAAATGACCAAATTCATGGATTAAAATCAATATAACTAAAATCGCTATAAAAATTATTACCGTTAAAAACACTAAACTGTCCTAATGTCTTTTTCTTTGTCTTCGATTGATTGATTTATTTTAAGATTATATTTTTCGATTAATTGATTTAATTCTTTTTCCGCCCGGTAGCGGTCATCTTCGGTAATCTGTTTTTGGGATTCCAGTTTTTTAATTTCTCGCCAAGCGTCTTCTCGCAAATTTCTTAAAACCACCCTGCATTCTTCAGCCATCTGATGAATCATTTTGACTAATTCCTCGCGCCGTTCGGCGGTCATCGGCGGCAAGGTTAGACGAATTATTCGACCGTCATTTGAAGGATTAAGACCAATTTGGGAATTGCGAATCGCCAACTCGATATCGCCTAAGGCATTAGCATCCCACGGCTGGATAACAATGGTGTTGGGATTTGGGGCGGAAAGATTAGCCATTTGTTTTAAAGGCAAGTTGGAGCCGTAATAGGAAATCTGAATATTTTCCACCAAGGCAGTGTTAGCTTTACCGGTGCGCAAAGAACGAAAATTATC
>JBBUEO010000030.1:0-14986 GCA_038056915.1 Patescibacteria group bacterium | reverse complement strand
GATGGGAAGCGACTCTCTCTTGGTATTAAGGATCCTCAACAGCTGGCATTGTTAGTGCAAATGCTAGCCATGGAGCTGGATGTTTTACCGCAAAGATGGTCTTATATGGTTTTGCCAAGACCGGTATCGCTACACTAATAAGGGGGAAGACCGCATGGGATCGCAGACAGCCGGCGACGTTGATCTCCAAAAGACAGAAGGACACTGGCTCTGGAAGTTCATTATCTTCATCTTATCTTGCCTTGCGTTCTTGTTTTTGCAGTTTTGGGATGATGTTCATGACCCGCGGTGGCGAAACGAAAGTTGAGCCGTAGCTGTTTCACCGCTCGGTCTTCTCATCGAAGAAGGAGGATGGGGAATGAAATCGTCTGATTCGAGCTTGTCCGGCAGCAACAATCCGACGGCGGCCGTCATTGCCATTATCGCTGGAGCCGTTTGTGCCATTGGTTTGGCTGGCCTAGCCATCTGGGGCATTGTATGCTGGTTAGGTACTTTGTGACCTGACTGCTTCTTTAGCTACCAAATCGGTGGGGGAACTTTGACCCCGCGCGTGAGCGCGGGGGTTTCAATTAAATTGACCAAGTATATTATTGATGATACACTAAAAAAGTGTGGAAAATAAATCGTTATGGACAAAGTCATTGAAGTCAAAAATTTAACCAAAAAATATAACCACCTTTTGGCGGTGAATAAGATCTCTTTTGAAGTCTATAAAGGCGAGATTTTTGGACTTCTCGGCGAAAACGGCGCCGGTAAAACCACTACTTTAGAAATGATCGAGGGACTTAGAAAACCAACTTCTGGTGAAATTCAAGTTTTAGGTTTGGAAAATCGCCGTAATTTAAATAAAATCAAAGAAAAAATCGGTGTCCAGCTCCAATCGAGCGCTTATTTTGACAATTTGCGTTTAAAAGAAATTTTTGAGCTTTTCGCAAGTTTCTATAATACCAGTATCCAGCCGGATAAACTTTTCAAAATGGTCGCTCTGGAAGACAAAGCCAACGCTTATGTTAGAAATTTATCCGGCGGTCAAAAACAGCGTTTTTCGATTATTGCCGCTTTGATTAATGATCCGGAAATTGTTTTTTTAGATGAACCGACTACCGGCCTAGACCCAATTGGCCGGCGAAACACTTGGGAGATTATTTCGGCGATTAAAAAACAGCAGAAAACGATAATTTTAACCACTCATTATATGGAGGAAGCTGAAATACTTTGTGATCGGATCGCGATTATGGACAAGGGTAAAATTATCGCTTTGGATAAACCTCACCGGCTAATTAGCAAAAGTAAAAATCCATATAAAATCGAGGTGGTATTAGCTAAAGAAAATCCAATACTGATTAAAAATATCCTTTTAAAATGTCAGGCCAAAGATTGCGATATTAAACTTTTGCCAGGCAAAACCGCCCATTATCAGATCAAATTAAAAACGCAAAAAGCTTTAAATATGGCAATAGATTTAATTCAAAAGCAAAAACCGGAAAGCATCGATGTCTCGAATGCTAGTCTCGAGGATGTTTTTATCGAACTGACCGGAAAAACTATTACCGATGAAGAAAATAATTTTAAACGATGATTAAACTATTTGTAGCCAACCTAAAAATGATGATTCGCGGCCGTCAGGCTCTGTTTTGGAGCCTATTTTTTCCTTTAATGTTCACGATTATTTTTGGTTTTTTCTTTGGCGGCAATAAGACAAATGTCGGCACCGTGGCTTTAATTAATAATTCCCAAACTGAATTGGCAACTAATATTGAGAAATCAATGATCGATGCCAATTTATTTAAGATCCAAAAAGAAACCGATATCAATCTCGCCAAAGACAATCTCAAAAAAAACAAAATAATTTCTGTCGTCGAAATCCCAGCTGATTTTGGCAGTCAAAATCCAGCTGCTTCCAACCAAATTATGGTCATTAATGATCCTTCAAACGCCCAGGCCAATATGGTGGTAACAGGTTTTTTAGATAAGTTTTTGACGGCCGTCAATTTTCGAAGCCAAAATGCCAAACCAATTTATTCGATAAAAATCGAGACCACCGCTGATGAGTCTCTAAATTATTTTGATTTTGTCTTGGTAGGATTAATTGGACTGGCGCTAATGAACTCGTCAATCCAAGGAATCGCCATCACTATGGCTAAAAACCGCGAGGACAAAATTTTAAAAAGAATTACCACCACCCCTTTAAAATCATGGAAATTTGTTTTTGCCGAAGTTTTATCAAGGTTGGTAATCAATCTAATCCAAGTAAGTTTAATTTTAGGCATCGGCATTTACTTTTTTGATGCTCACATTTTAGGCAATATCTTTTTAGTTTTTCTATTTGCATTGCTTGGCGGTTTGCTTTTTCAGGCCATCGGTTTTTCTGTCGCCAGTTTTTCCCGGACAACCGATGCCGCTCAAGGAATGTCCGTAGCAATCTCAATCCCAATGATGTTTTTAGCCGGCGTCTTTTTTCCAATTGATCAATTGCCCAAATGGTTATTTTCAATTGTCCAATATTTACCCTTAGCCCCGTTGCTTCGTATGATAAGACAAATCGCTCTGGAAAATACCTCACCCTTTATCAATCCCAGCAATATTATTATTGTCCTTGGTTGGATTGTGATTACTCTATTTATTGCGATTCGCAAATTCCGCCTCGCTGATGAATAATTCCCCAATACCAAAACTCCGGTTTTAGTGTGGAAATGAATTTGCTTTCCAGCTGACCTTTTGTTATAATTAACTAAAATATATGGAAAATAAAGTAAAATTTGAAATTTCAACCACTTCAATAATCAAACTTGCGGCAGCGGTTTTATTAATCTGGTTTTTATTTGCCATTAGAGAAATTGTGGTGCTTTTTTTTATAGTATTGGTGATTGTCGCCGCTTTAGCTCCTTTGGTTAATCGCATGGCTAAATATATTCCCAGGGTATTAGCGGTAATATTTTTGGCAATAATTTTTTTAGGAATTCTTATCGGTTTAGGATTTATTCTTGTGCCGCCGGTAATCAGCGAACTTAGACAATTAGCAATTAATTTACCCCTTATTTTCAGTAAGCTCGGACCTTTATATCAAAGTCTGCAGCATTCAATTAGCAACTATCAAGAAAGTCTGCTAAATATTTCTTCTGGATTAGGAAGAATGGGCAGCAGTCTTTACTCAACCACTATCGGCTTTATCTCGGCGATTGTTGCTATTGGGACAATGATCGTTTTGACCTTTTATATGCTGATTGAGCAGAACGCGATTAAAAATTTCTTAAGCCAAGTGGTGGCTTTTGAACACAAAGATAGATTAGCGGCGATTTTAAAAAAAATCGCCGAAAAAATGGGCGGCTGGGTAAGAGGTCAGATTATTCTGATGCTGGCGGTGGGCATTCTTGACGGCATTGCTTTACTAATTTTAGGTATTCCTTACGCTTTAGTACTGGCAGTTTGGGGAGGATTAACCGAAGTCATCCCCTATATTGGTCCCTGGCTTGGTCTGATTCCAGCGCTAATTATTGCTTTTACAGTTTCGCCCTTGAAAGCTCTGTTAATTTTAATTATTTATATATTAATTCAGCAATTAGAATCTCAATTTTTAATCCCTAAAATAATGGGCAAAGTCCTGGGGCTCTCGCCGGTAATAATAATTTTAGCCATATTAGTAGGAGCAAAATTGATGGGAATATTAGGAGTGGTGATTGCCGTGCCAGTAGCGGCGGCAATTTCAGTTCTCATCCAGGAATGGCCGGAGATTAAAAAAATCCGCCCCTAATATTTTTAAAGGTAAAAGTGCAAGACCCATCTGTAAAAAAGCTTTTTTACGAACAAGTAGAGCGCTATTCGAGAGAAGATCAATCAGCTTTTTTTTCGCCGGTGATCTCTCTTTTTATTAATTGGCTTAAAAAAAATAAGCCGACAAAGCCTTTAGAGATTTGTGAATTTGGCGGCGGCGGCGGGTTATTACTTTCAAGGTTGGCTAAATTTTCTCCCAAAGCGAAATTAACCAATGTTGAATTGGTGGCCGAATATCGAAAATATCAAATCCTGCCGGAAATTCGTTTTATAAACGGCTCGATCTTAGTACCAAAATTTGCTGACAGCTCTTTTGATATTATAGTTATTCGCGATGTTTTGCATCATTTAATTGGCGAAAATTTATCGAATACCCGTAAAAATCAAAGACAGGCGCTTTTAGAGCTTAAACGTCTGCTTAAACCCGGAGGAGCAATTTTTATTGAAGAATTAGTTAATCAATCCAAAATTGCCGGGAGAATAATTTATGGTTTATCAAAAATAAATTCTTCTTTAGGGATCCGCTCAAAATATTTTCAAATTAGCCCCCACACGATTGTCGCTTTTCTCACTTCAAAGGAATTATTAAAACTGGCAAGCGAGGTTTTTGGTAAAATAAATATCTCCCGGGCAATTTTTCGGCCAAGCTTTTATGGTTTAAGGTTTAGATTGGTTCATCTGGGATCGTCCTCTGGAAAACAACTCTTAGTCATCGAAAAACCCCGATGAGAAATCTTTTATGGTGATAATTTTTAATTGGTGGACGATACTGGACTCGAACCAGTGACCTTTCGCACGTCAAGCGAACGCTCTACCACTGAGCTAATCGTCCGTTAATTCCTTGACCTTAGAGGTCTAATCTTAAGATTCGTATTGTTTTAAAACTTCTTTAATTTTTTCTTTGATCACATTGGCGGCATTAAGAGAGCCCTTATCGGTGTCTAAGCGGACATCGGCATATTTTTTCATCGGATGGATATATTTATCATGCATGGGCTTGACGATTTGGACATACCATTCAATTGAAGATCGTAAATTTTCAATCGTCATGCCTCGTTCTTCAATATCGCGAAGAAGTCGCCTTGCCAAACGGATGTCGGGAGCGGCTTCCAAATAAACTTTCCAGTCAATTAAATTGCGGATTTTGGGATCGTTAAAAATTAAAATTCCCTCTAAAACTATCACCGGTTTGGGTTCAAAAGGAATTTGGCCTTTAGTCTGCTTTTGAAGCTGATAATTATAAACCGGCGCGAGAACAGTTTTGCCGGCGATTAATTTTTGGAGATGTTTTTCTAAAAGTTCGTTATCAAAGGCCTTAGGCTGATCGAGATTGGCTCGTTCCCAGCGGTCGAGGCGGCGCACCCGCTCGCCTTTAAAATATTGGTCTTGAGAAATCACCAAAATTTTGCCATCAAAATAATCTTTTAAGGCTTCAATGACAAAAGTTTTGCCGGAGGCAGTACCACCAATAATCCCAATAATAAAAGGTTTTTGAGAAGTCATATTTTTATATTACCAGAAAAATCAGGGCAAGACAAACAAATTTTACTTTTCTCTTTTGACCTTAATTTTAGTCACTTTTGGTTTTTCAGGTGTTAATTTGGGGATAGTAAGTTTGAGCTGTCCTTCTTTGATAGTAGCTTCGGCTTTATCGGCTTTAACTTCTGTTGGCAAAGGGATGCGGCGGGCAAATGAACCATAGGTAATCTCTTTGCGAAAAAAATCTTTGTTTTCTTCCTGGGTTTCAGCTTTTCTTTCTCCGGCAATATCAACAAAATCGTCTCCTACTTCAATATTCAAATCCTCTTCTTTTATGCCAGGAATATTGGCGGACAGGGTGATATCTTTTTCTGTTTGAGAGACATTGACGGCAGGAAACTGCCAGCCGCGAGGGGTGGCTCTGGTTGGCCAATCATCATTCTCGAATAATTGGTCAAGATCACCAAAGGGTGACCAAGGCATTAAATAGCGGGGCATATTTGTCTCACCTCCTTTCTCTAAAAATATTTCTTCAAAAGATTTTTGGAAAATGTCTGCTATTCGTAGGGCCAAGGGAAGAGATGGCAAGCACTTGCCGTGCTCAACCGAGATAATCGATTGTCTCGATATTCCCAGTTGATCGGCCAATTCCTCTTGGGTAAGTTTTTTCTCTTCCCTTAGATTTTTAAGCCTACGGGAGACCTTTGAAATTGAAATTTTAATCATTTTATCTCCATTTTTAATTGTAAAGTAAACTTTACATTTTGTCAAGCCCCGCCATAGGCGGGGCGCAGACCCCGTAGACTGCGCTTCGGCGTGACCCCGCTTAGCGGGGTAAGCCCGAAAGCAGTTCTAGCGTGGTCAAGCCCCGCACAACAGCTTCCTGTAAAACCTACTACGTAGTGTACTTATAGGAGCGCTGTATGCGGGGCTGAGCCCCTCCTGATTGAATGGCTCAGTGGTGTGAGCCATTGGAATTTTTAAGATTAGGGCTTATAAAATGCGAAACCCCGCCGCGCAGGTGCGCGGCGGGGCGGTTGGATCCGAGCGGGAAGAGGGTGCTTACTCGTTCGGGAGTGGTAGCTGGGGTAGCTGGGTGGCGTGCTCCGTATTGTAATCGATCTCCAATCCGAATTCCCTGAAGGCGGCCATCACTAGTGCGCCGATAGCCGACTCGATGGTTGTACCGCCTCCCCAACAGTCTGTCCCTTCGAGGTTTGCACGGAACTCGCCCCCAAATTCACCCAGGTAGATAACTGTAACTTTCTTAATCATCCTTTGTCTCCTTCCGGTGGTCTAGATTTTCCTCAGCCGGCGCCAAAGCGCCGCTTCGGAATACAACTTGGCCTCTTCATCCGGAAACTGGACTCTGAACCAGAATTCCCCTACAACCCTTACTTCTTCCGACCATTCGGTCTCGACAGCATCAGCCCAGATTGCTGTCATCATCAGTCTGTCGACTTCCCTATCAGTCATGGGCATATCCGCGGGCTCGATGATGACACATCGGTCTTCGATTCTCATCGTCGTCTCCTTGGACAGCCCTCCCTACTGCAGTACGGTTTCACTTCTGGGTATCATTTGGTAGGTTTTCGAAAAACAGTGTGACCGTTTGGTCATGGGCTCGGTAGAGCGCCCCGACATCCAGTATCGGTATTTTACGATGGTCTTTGGGTACGAGAGCAATAGACACACCTTCGTACCGCAAGTATCCTTCTCCTAGGATGATCTTTTCGCCTACTTCTGGAGTTTCGGGAGCCACACCCTGGACGAAGTCTCCAATGTGTCTTGACTGCCTAGTCTGGTTGACTTCGGCAATGAGTCTCCCGTAGCCGCCCTTCACTTTGTTGGGCGTGACCGCTTTATCGCTTTGTAGCGATGCAAATAGAATGACAGATCCGTAGCGGTCTGATCGACGTTCGAAGGGGTCCCATCCCAGAATTCCGTTACCTATCATACGCATCCATTTTCTTTCCCTTCGCTGGTTTACCCAGCATATATAGGCGATAACGTCTCCCGTTTTCGGCACGGGTAGCCGTTCAAAACAGCAAACCGGTTATCTTAAATCAGCCAAAAGACAACCAATTTGCTGTTTTGAAATATTTTTTAAAGTTCTAAAAACACTCCTTACTATATCATAAGCTGACTAAAATGTCAAGAAATTGTCCATTTACAATATATGGATTTTAATAACAAAACCATCCTAATACTCCACTTCTATACTGCGCAGTATGGTAGTGGCAAATCAGAAGTTTTTGTAAAAATAGCGGCTGACATTTAACTCGGAGGTCATTTTCATTATACTAATAGTAGAAGTTAAATAGCGATTATAAAAATAATAGAAAGGAGTAAAAATGTACAAGGCCAAAAATTTTCGCCATCTTTTGGGTATAAAAGGTTTAAGTGATAAACTCTTAGAAAATCATTTTATTTTATACGAGGGTTATGTTAAAAATTTCAATAAATTAAACGATATTTTAGTCACATTTGAGAAAGCCGATAAATATGAAACGCCGGAATATGCCGAGTTGAACAGACGGTTTGGCTGGGAATTTAACGGCATGCGGCTCCACGAACTCTATTTCGAAAATCTAACTAAAACACCGATTGCTTTGGAAAATAATTCGGCGCTTTTTCTGGCGATTAAAAAAGAATTTGGCTCTTTGTTATCTTGGGAGAAAGATTTCCGGGCAATGGTACTGATGCGGGGGATCGGCTGGGTGGTTTTGTATTATGACAAAAAAGCCGACAGACTATTTAATATTTGGATTAATGAACACGATGTCGGCCACCTTGCCGGTTGCGAGCCGATTTTGGTTTTGGATGTTTTCGAACACGCCTATCTGCTCGATTACGGCATCAAAAAAGCCGCCTATCTTGAGGCGATTTTTCCTCAACTTAATTGGCAGAAAGCAGAAAAGCGATTTGCAACCTAAATTATTGCTATTTTTAGTATTTTATGCTATAATCCAGACAATGGGGCTATCAAGTTTCGACGGGAAGCCAATTGACAATTTCAAGTCGAGCAGGTTACGAGTCTCGTAAAATCCGTAACAAAATCTAAACGCTAAACCTAATTTAGCACCTGCTTTGGCCTAAACAGCCATGGCACGTTACCCCCATTTGCTGGTTGGCCGAAGGGAGGTGGCGTCAACAGTCAACCTTTGGAGATGAGAGATCGTCCTGGTATTATCTCCAAGAAAAACGAGGACAACGCATACGCTTGTCAATGATTGTCAAAAAGTTTTTCGGACAGGGGTGCGAATCCCCTTAGCTCCACCAAATGGGAATCAGTGGTCAAAACTGGTTCCTTTTTGTTTAGCACTAACTTGTTGCCCCAAACTTATCCACACCCTATGGAAATTGTTAATTTACAGGAGTAATTTAGACCCTTGACAAACTTTAGGTATCCTGTAAAATGGAGAGCGTGTTGTGCCGTTAAGGCATTTTTTAATTTAAAAACTAAAACAACACAAGAGCGAGAGTAGTTAATTTCTGCCCGCCTGCAACCTCTAACGCATAGGATCTGGGCAAGCACTTTAAAAAAGGATGGGATTCAGTTATTCTCCTCTTTTTGGGAGGTTTCATATTTGTACCATTGATTATCAGCTTTTCTTAAAATCATCAAATCAAAAATCAAAACTTCAAAAACAAAAAACTAAACAAAAGTTCAATAATAAAAACTATAAACTAACCCTTAAACAAACTCTTTTCAAAAATCTACCCTCTCATTTTCCAGCTATAAATTTTGCTGGCGGTGTTTTATTTTTGGTGATATTTCTAATTCTGATGTTTGCTGGCGCTAATAAGTCTCGGGCGGCGGAAATTGATCTTGATCTAGCCAAAACAATGATGGGAAATGTTGTTCCTGCGGTATCAGCCGAAGCGCCAGAGCCACAAAATCGCCATCGGGATAAACTTGCCGAAGACTATATTGTTAAACCTTTAGTGACCGAGACAAAAATCACTTTAGAGCCCAAAAAAACTTATGTCTCGAAGACAACAAAAGCCAAATCTGACCCTGTCGCGCCAAAAGCGATTAACACATCCCCGCAGATTCGATATTTTCCCTATGGATATTGCACTTATTATGCCGCCCAAAGACGGACCGTTACCTGGTCGGGTAATGCCTCAAGCTGGCTTGTTAATGCTCGGGCCGCAGGAATGGCAACTGGCAGTATTCCTGCAATCGGAGCAATTATTGTTACCACTGAAGGCGGCCGGACTGGGCATGTGGGGATTGTTGATCAGGTCAATAATGACGGGACGATTACGATTTCCGAGATGAATTATCGCGGTTTCGGAGTCATATCATCGAGAACTATCCCAACGACGTATGGCCCCATTCGCGGCTATATCTACTAAGATTAAGTTAAAATTCAAAAGTAAAAACTAAAAACTATATTTTTTAACCTGTCACTTTACGATATACTATTTACACTTTAAGCTATAGTTATGCTCTTAATTTTAGCGGTAATTTCTTTTGGACTATTAATCTGGCAGATTTCGAATCTGGTGTCAGTTTTTTATGGTAGTCCATATGTGATGGCGAACAAAGAAATTATTAGAGAGGCGCTTAAATTAGCAAAATTAAAAAAAGGCGAGACCTTTTACGATTTGGGTTGTGGCCGGGGAGATGTTTTAATCGAGGCGGCAAAAATTGGAGTAAAGGCAATCGGTTATGAAATTTCGCCTTTCTATTATTTATATGCTAAAACCCGAGTTGCAATTCTGAAATTAACCCCTTTAAAACGCTCGAGCGGAAAAGGGGGATTAATCCATACAAGAATTATCATCAGATATTCAGATATTAATAACACGGATCTTCCAAAAGCCGATATTGTTTATTGTTATTTATTACCGGAATTACTTGATAAATTAAATCAGAAATTTTTAAAAGAACTAAAAAAGGGCAGTCGTTTAATTTCAGTCGGATTTCCGATAAAAAATTTATCTGGAGCTGCCCATTCTATCGCTGGCCATAAAATATATATCTACAATATCTAAATAAATAATTATCTAAGATTCTTTAAGGTCCCTCTCTTGCTGTCGCGAAATGTCTCTTTTTTTAAGTTCTTCACGGTGATCGTGGAGTTTTTTGCCGCGAGCTAAAGCAATTAAAATTTTCGCTCGATTTTTTTTAAAATAAAGCGACAAAGCGATTAAAGTAAGACCTTTCTGGTGGGTTTTACCGATGAGCGATTGAATCTCCGTTTTATGTAAGAGCAGTTTTCGGCTTCGTTCAGGTTCTTTGGTAGTGGCAATATGTAAATTTAAAATCCAGGCCTCATCATTTTGGACTCGGCAAAAGGCGCCGGATAAATTGGCTCGGCCGGCGCGAATGGCTTTAATTTCTTCACCAGTTAAGACAACACCAGCTTCAAATTTTTCTAAAATGTGATATTCGTGTAAAGCCCGACGATTAAAAGCGATTGTTTTCATTGTCTATATTATACCTAAAAATTTGACATTATGCTTTAATCATTCGTAGTATTAAATCAGCGATGATTGTTAAAATAAAAAGATTAAATCATGATGTGGTATTGCCAAAATATGCGTACCCCGGTGATGCCGGTTTGGATTTGTACTCGCGGGAAAATTACACTTTAAAACCCGACGAGCGCCATGAATTTGCTTTAGGTTTTGCTTTGGAATTTCCCAAAGGTTTTGCGGGATTAATTTGGGATAAAGGGAGTATTTCTTTTTTGCATGGTATTCATACCACCGGCGGGGTTTTTGACGCTGGCTACCGAGGGGAATATAAAATAATGCTTATAAATTTAAGCCGAAAAACACATAAAATTAAAAAGGGCGATAAAATCGCCCAACTTTTAATCCAGCCGGTGGAAAATGTTAAACTGATAGAGGTTAGTGCAATTTCAAAATCCCGCCGCGGCCAAGGCCGGCTGGGAAGTACGGGGAAAAAATGAAAAAAATTTTAGCTATCGTTGGCATGGCAGGAGCTGGTAAAAGCGAAGTGGCTGATTTTTTCATTCGAAAGGGATTTGATTATATTCGTTTGGGACAGTTAACTTTGGATGAAGTCAAAAGAAAAAAACTTCCCCCCGGCGAGGAATCAGAGCGAAAAATTAGGGAAAATATTCGTAAAATTCATGGGATGGCGGCTTTCGCAATTTTAAATTTTCCAAAAATTGATAAACTCCGCGGCGATGTGGTGGTAGACGGTTTATATTCATGGGAGGAATATCTTGTTTTTAAAAAGAAATACAAAAACTTTTATTGCATAGCAGTCTACGCTAACCCCCAAATTCGCTATCAGCGTCTCGTCGGTCGCTCTGGCCGGCACGGAATTGATGAAAATTTAAAATATCGTTCCTTTAAAAAAACTGAAACTCCAAAAAGAGATCAAGCGGAAATTGAGAATTTAAATAAAGGCGGCCCAATTGCCATGGCTGACTTTACAATTATAAATGAAGGGACTAAAAAGGAATTAGAAGCCAATTTAAAAAAAATTTGGCAAAAGATTAAAACCAATGGCTAAAAAGAAAGCTAAATTATCAAAAACACAAAAATACGAGCGTCCAAGCTGGGATGAATATTTTATGGATGTGATGGAAGCGGTTTCCAAAAGAGCCACTTGCGATCGCGGCCGGGCAGCGGCGATTATTGTCCGAGGCCGTCAGATTTTAACCACTGGCTATGTTGGTTCGACAAAGGGAGCGCCTCATTGTGACGAAACGGGGCACGATATGCGTAAAGTAATTGATGAAGCCGGTAATATTTCCGAGCACTGCGTGAGGACAGTTCACGCTGAACAAAACGCCATCTGTCAGGCGGCGAAATACGGAATTTCAATTAACGGGTCATCAATTTATACCCGAATGGAACCTTGTTCAACCTGCGCTAAAATGATCGTAAACGTCGGTATTAATGAAGTTATCTGCCAGCACCGATATCACGCGGCACAAGAAACACGAAAAATTTTCAAAAAAGCCAAAGTCAAATTAAGAGTTATAGAAAATGAAACTCAACAATATGAAAGGCAGTAAAATGAATCTTAAATCCCAAGACCCAAAAATTTCCAAATTAATCGTTGCCGAAGAAGAGCGTCAAAAAAATACTATTGATTTAATTGCTTCGGAAAATTACGCTTCCTTGGCAGTTCGCGAGGCAACCGCTTCGGTGTTAATTAATAAATACAGCGAGGGTTATCCGGGAAAACGTTACTATGCCGGGCAAATTTATGTAGATGAAGTTGAAGAGATTGCTAAAGAGCGAGCTTTAAAAATGTTTCGGCTATCTAAAAATTCATGGCATGCTAATGTCCAAGCTTATTCTGGCTCGCCGGCCAACGCGGCGGTTTATTTAGGGCTTTTGGAATTTGGTGATAAAGTTTTAGGGATGAAACTTGATCAAGGCGGTCATATTACCCATGGTCTGCCGATTAGTTTTTCTGGGAGAGCTTACAAATTTGTTTCATACGGCGTTGATTCTAAAACCGAGCAGTTGGATTATGAAGAAATTTTAAAAATCACAAAAAAAGAAAAACCGAAAATGATAGTTTGCGGAGCAACCGCTTATTCACGGATTATTGACTTTAAAAAATTTTCCGAAATTGCTAAAAAAGTCGGGGCGATTTTATTTGCCGATATTTCTCATATTGCTGGTCTAATTGTCGGCAAAGTTCATCCGTCGCCGTTTCCCTATGCTGAAGTGGTAATGACGACTACCCAAAAAACCCTGCGCGGTCCGCGGGGAGCGATAATTATTTGTAAAAAAGATCTAGCCCAACAAATCGATCGGGCGGTTTTTCCCGGTCTTCAAGGTGGTCCTCATGATAATCAAACTGCTGCCAAAGCCGTCTGTTTCGGCGAGGCCTTAGACCCTGATTTTAAAATTTATGCTAAACAAATTGTAAAAAATGCTAAAACACTGGCAAAATTTTTGGAGAAATTGGGATTAAGAATTGTCTCCGGCGGGACTGATAATCATTTAATGTTAGTGGATTTGCGTCCGGTAAAACTTACCGGCAAAGAAGGACAAATATTACTTGAGGAAGTGGGGATAATTTGCAATAAAAACACCATTCCTTTTGATCCGGAAAAACCGTTTATCGGCTCGGGAATTCGTTTGGGGACGCCGGCAATGACCACGAGAAAAATGAAAGAAAAGGAAATGGTCTTGATTGCTGAACTAATTTCCGCGACTTTAAAAAAAGAAAAGTCAAAAGAGAAAATTCAAAAAGAAGTTTTAAAACTTTGCCGAAAATTCCCGATTAAATAGGAGGCAAAATGAAAGTCACTTTACTTTCTTACACTAAAGATCCCGAAAAAATCGTTGCTGCCGCTATTCGTCAGTGCTATTCTTCAGACTCCGCTTTAAACATCAAAAATAAATTGACGGGAAAAGAGCGAGCGAGACTAATTAAAATGGTGGTTGGTTCAGGTCACACTTCAACGATTGAACATGTCTCTTTTACTTTTGGGGTTGAGGAAGTTTCAAGAGTCCTCACCCATGAATTAGTTCGACATCGAATCGCCAGTTATAGTCAGCAGTCTCAACGTTACATTAGCGGTGGAAAATTTGGTTTTGTTACGCCACCGACAATTCACTCAAAGACAGCAGCCAAAAAAATATTTGAAGAGACGATTGAGGAATTAGGCAGTAAATATGAAAAATTGATAGAAATGGGAATTCCTAAAGAAGACGCTCGATTTGTATTGCCTAATGCTACTGATGTTAAAATTGTAGTGACGATGAATGCCAGGTCTTTATTTAATTTTTTATCGCGGAGGATGTGCAATCGCGCTCAGTGGGAAATTAGAAGAATGGCTTACTTATTTCATAAAGAACTTATGAAAGTAGCTCCGAAAATTTTTCGCTATGCAGGTCCTTCCTGTAAGACAGAAGGAATTTGTTGGGAGGGTGAACGTCATTGCGGACTACCTGATAAAGACAAAAGCATTCAGCTAAGATCTCATGTGAAGTAAATATATGATAAGAGGCAAACTAATTGTTATCGACGGCGCTGACGGGTCGGGCAAAAGAACCCAGGCGGAATTACTTTTGAAGCGTCTTAAAAAAGCAAAGAAAAAAGCGGTTTTAATTTCTTTTCCTCAATATAGCCAATTTTTTGGTAAATTGGTGCGGTGTTATTTAAACGGTGAATTCGGCAAGCTGAATGAAGTTGACGCTCATTTAACTTCGGTTTTATATGCCGCTGACCGCTGGCAGGCCAAAGAAAAAATTAATGATTGGCTTAAAAAAGATTACATCGTCATCGCCGATCGCTACGCTGAATCAAATATGGCTCATCAGACAGCTAAAATTTTCTCACCGCTTAAGCGGAAAAGATTTCTTAAATGGCTTAATGATTTAGAATATGGAAATTTTCAAATCCCGCGGGCTGATATGGTTTTATATTTGGATGTGGCGGTGGAAATTGGCCAAAAATTGATGGACGGACGCGGGAAAAAAGATATCCACGAAGCCGATATCGATTATTTAAAAAAAGTCCAAAACCAATATCGAAATTTTTGCAAAACCCGGAAAAACTGGCATTGTGTAATCTGCGCTCAAAATGGTAAGATTTTATCCCGCGAACAAATCGCCGAAAAGATTTGGGAGGTGGTAGGTAAAAAAATTTAGAGAGATGATTTTCAGTTGTCAATATTATTGTTTTGTGATAAATTTATCTTAGGAGCTCAAAAATGGCAAATCTGGATCACAAAGAAATCGGCCGGAATTTAGGGTTGTTTTCGTTTTCCCGGAAAGT
>JBBUEO010000029.1:3209-24178 GCA_038056915.1 Patescibacteria group bacterium | reverse complement strand
ACGGAATCGGGAATTTCTTTTTGCCCCGAAAAATCCGTATGATTTGGTCGCCGAGACCCGCCGAAGGTGGGACGAGGCATTGACTTTTCCAACATGGAGCCCCCGATGGGAATCGAACCCACGTCTATCCGCCAATAATTTCAAGCCGAAGGCGGGATTCGAACCCGCGACTTGCTGTTTACAAAACAGCTACTCTACCACTGAGTTACTTCGGCAAATTTAGGCGGATTGCTTCCCCGCCGAAAGCTAAAGCATTCGGGCGGGTCTGCCTAAATGCCCTTGGGCTTTTGGCAGATGCCACTGAGCTAAGGGGGCTTAGGTGATTCTCTTTTTCTCTTTGGCCTGCGATTTTTCCGCTTTCTCTAAAAAATGCTGATATTTTTTATTTTTTGGATCCAATTTTAAGGCGGATTTAAATTCCTGAATAGCTTTAAAATAATCCTTAAGACCCATTAGGGCAATGCCTAAATTAACATGCCTGGAGGCCAAATCTGGTTCGATTTTTACCGCCTGCAAAAAAGCATCTTTGGCATCGTAATAATTCTTTTGCTCCAAATAAATTACCCCTAATCGGGAATAAATTTTAGGATTATCAGGATCTTGGGCAGCGGCTTTGACATAAAGACTTTCCGCTTTGTTAAATTCTTGGGTATCAAAAGCGTCGTCGGCTTGGGCAATTAATCCATAGAGATTTATTTCCTCGCTGGAAGCCTCTTTGGTCTGCGCCAATTTTCTGGCTTGAGGTAATTTGCGGGCAAAAATGATTAAAATAATCACCACCGCCAAAACAACTAATAAATTCCAAACCATTCAAAACCTTTCTTAGACAAAAACCTCTTTTTTGCCTTCTTTAGTTTCTAATGTTACTTTGCCCTCTAAAACATTATGGCCAATAACTTTTCCCGTTCCTTGAGGAGTTATCATTCTGCACCCCTTTTTCGGCATTTTCTTTTTCAAATCTTCATAAGTTTCCGCCTCAAAAGCCAAACAGCACATCAGTTTTCCGCAGCAGCCCGAGAGTTTTCCCGAGCCGGCAGTCGCTAATTCCTGAATTTGAGCCATTTCTAAAGTAATGCTTTCAAGATTGGCTAAAAACTTACGACAACAAAGTTCCCTCCCGCATTTGCCAAAACCGCCATAAATTCTGGCTTCGTCGCGGGCGCCCACTTGTTGAAGACGTATTATTTTTCCAAAACTTTTGACTAAATCATATACAAGACTGCGAAAATCCAATCGTCCATCAGCACTAAAATAGAAGGTCAACTTTTTCTCATCAAAAGAAAAGCCGGCGTCCAAAATTTTCATCTTTAATCCGTGACGAAAAGCTTTTTTGTTGGCTTCCTCAATTAGGCCGCTGGCTTTTTTACGCAAACTGACAATTTTCTGCTTGTCTTCCTTAGTAATTTTCCTTATAATTTTACCCTCCTCAGGGTTGAAAAATTCATTACTTTCTTTATCGCAAGCAATCATTGCCGATTCAATCACTTCATCAATTTCTACCAAAATCTCCTCACCTATTTTAAAACAAGCTGTTTTATTGTCCTTAGGTGAAAAATATATTTTTCCACAAGATGGCAGACGATAAAATATTCTTTTCATAAATTTAGATAAAATACGGTTTTAATTAAAATTTGATTAAGAGATTTTCTAATAGTAATTTTACCGAAATATTCGTCGAAAGTAAACTGCGGGCTTTCCTAATTGACTCTAAAATCGCTAGATTATTATCGCCTTTTAAAAGTTTCACCCTTAACTCCTGCTCCCAAAGATCAAGAATTTGAGGTAAACTGTCAGCAATTGCCAATCTCCCGGCCAGCTCAAAACGGCTTTTAAGATTTTCACGGGCAATTTTTTCATAAGTAACATAACCGCAGGGGGAACTTGAGGTAATTTCTTGAAAGTTGAAATTCTTAATAATTTGACAGCGGGAAATAATTGTCGGTAAAATCCGCATCTTCTTTTTTGCCTGTAACACAATTATAGAATTCTTCGGCGGTTCTTCCAAGACTTTAAGTAAAGCATTGCTGGCCTCTAATGTTAGATTCTCGGCATTTAAAATAATTGCTAATTTATATTTTGAACTATGGGGAGTTAAAATTATCCAAGATGAAAGTTGGCGGACAAATCCAATTTTAATCGGCGACTGATCAATCAAAAAAAGATCGCTTTTTGATATTTTAAATAGATTGAGTAAAAATTCAATTGAAAGCTCACCAATGCATAAGTAAGCATGACTTAATTTGTTGATTTTCAATTGGGAACTTAAAATCCCTTTGACTTCCATATTGACTTTAAATTAGCATACAATTGACAAAATAAAAAGACATTTATATAATTAAATTAGGGTCCCGAGAACTTATATTTCGGCGGTCGAGCCCAAAAGATTAACCTAAATGAGAACAAAAAAAATGGATTTCGAGGATAAAAACCTCACCTGCAAAGATTGCTCCAAGGAATTTGTTTGGTCAGCTGGGGAACAAAAATTCTATGCTGACAAAGGCCTTCAGAATCCACCGGGACGGTGTCCTGACTGCCGAAAACAAAAAAGAGACGGCGGGCAGAAATATTCTATTGTTTGCAAGGAATGTGGTAAAGAAGACCAAGTCCCTTTCAATCCCAGGGATCCCAAAGATGTCCTTTGCGCTGATTGTTTCAAAAAATCCCGGACCCAGCAACAACCCCCATCTGCGGAAGCTCCATCAGAAACTCCTACGGATGCCCCTGCAACCGAAGAATAAATTAATCGTAATAAGATAAATTTACTATTTTTCCTAATTAGAATTAATTGGTAATTTTTAAAATTAGGATTTAGTTTTGTTTAAAGTTCTTAAACATTTGGCACAAATCAGCCTGCCAGCTTTTTTTTGAATGTTTGGCTTAAAAAGTCTTTTTGTCCGATGTAAAGAATGAGGACGATTAAAACCGGTTTGGGGACTTTTACCGCAAATTTCACATTGGGACATATTTTCCTTTCTTAGAATCAATTAATATGATACAATATAAATTGAGTAAAATCAACCCTGATTTTGAAATATGCTTCTATTTAATTTAATCTCCAATCCTTTACAATTTATTGCCTTTTTAGTCGCCATTCTTGGAGCAATTAGTATTCATGAATTTGCTCATGCTTTTACGGCTAATCTATATGGAGATAACACCCCAAAATTGATGGGACGGTTAACTTTAAATCCTTTTGCTCATCTGGATCTTTGGGGGACGATATTTTTATTGTTAGCTGGTTTTGGCTGGGGAAAACCGGTGATTGTAAATCCGCAAAATTTTAAAAATCCCCGGCTGGACAATTTAACTGTCTCGCTGGCAGGTCCGATCAGCAATCTTATTTTAGCGGTTATATTAGGCTTAATTTTAAGGTTTTTTAATTTACCCGCGTTTTTATCCTCAATGTTGGAAATTTTAATTTTCTTTAATCTGGTTTTGATGATTTTTAATCTTATCCCTATTCCCCCGCTGGATGGTTCAAAAATTTTAAGTCTTTTTGTCAAAGAAGAAACCTATCTTGTTTTACAACAAATTGGCATTCCGATTTTGTTCGGCTTAATCATTTTTTCCCAATTTATCCCGATAATTCCTACCTTAATGTCCAAGACCGTGATTTTTTTCTTTAATATTTTAACAGGTTATGCCCCAATGCTTTGAAAAAAAATCAAAGATTGTTATATAATGAAATGGATTTCTGACATTCGTCATTTATTGATCGCCCATGGGTATAAGCGCAACTTTTAGTGCGTCAGATAATAATTTCGGGGTGTAGCTCAGTTGGATAGAGCGCGTCCGCCCACCAATCGGGGCGTAGCACAGCAGGTAGTGCGCCGGGCTGGGGGTCCGGAGGTCGCTGGTTCAAGTCCAGTCGCCCCGAACTTATGGCGGATGAGGTCGCCCGTTCAAGTCGGGTCACCCCGACTTAAATTTTTTTTTTAAAATCTTTATGAATTACGAAATTCAATTCGCCCGAATCACTAATGCTGGTAGGCTGCCTGATAGATTTTTGGCTTGTCAACATTTCGAAGCCGATGACCTAACCAAATCTTCCATGGGAAAAATATTTTCCTTAGTAGAAATAATTTCTCCCTGGTTTCCGACAGTTCAGACTGGACAAAAAATTTGTCAAAATTTTGCTAAATATTACTTTCAAGACGGTAGTACCTCGGATGTGGTTAATATCGAAAACGCCTTAAAAAATCTAAATGAAGATCTCGGGCAAATTACCCAAAGCGGCGAAACTGATTGGGTCGGCAATTTAAATACTATTTTTGCGGTTATCTCGGAAGGCAATCTGCATCTTGCCCCGGCCGGTAAGGTCGAGGCTTATCTTTTTAGAGACGGAAAAATAAATCATTTAACTGCTGGGTTGGCTCAAGTAAGAGAACCCCATCCTTTAAAAACTTTTGCCAACACTGTCTCGGGAGAACTAAAAATACATGATAAAATTCTTCTGTCAACCAGTGGTCTTTTTAGTTGGATTCCTCTCGACACTATTCAGCAAATTATCACTTTAAATAGCCCTCAAGAAGCGGCGATGCAAATCTGCCGCATTTTGCGAAAAGAAAAAGTCAAAAATGTTAACCTAATTATTATTAATCTTTTATCAAAAGATAAACTTTCTTCCCAACCAATTCAGGATTTAGAAAATGTTTATTATCTTGATAAACAAGCAGAATCCTCCTTTACCGGCCTAAATAAAATCCTAAGGGCCGGAAAAGAAAATTTGATTAAAGGTTTTCAAATTATTTTCTCCGGGATCAAAAAAATTCTAAAAATCATCCCCCGAGCCAAAAAACCGCCCAAAATTACTCCCACAGCTACCCCAAAAACAAATGAGGACCGTTTTGAAAAAGAGTTCATTAGCGACATAAAAAGAGATGATGGACTTTTAAAAGATGAAGAAATTAAATATTCTCCAGATTTATATGTCCATTACTACCAAAACCAACCCCGACCGAAAACTTCTCTGAAAACAAATAAATTAGTCAATTTTTTTTCGATCCTTGGCGGCTTATTTAAATCTTTTTTCAATTGGCTTATAGTCACCTACCGCGATAAAAAACAACGGCGTTTCTTCTATATAATCTTGGCAATTATTTTAATTTTAATTATTATTCTGGTGATATTTTTAAAAAACCGGCAAGGTAAAGTTGGCAACCTTGAGGCTCAAAAAATCCTTGATACGGCAATTGCTGCTCAGAAAGAGGGGTTGAGTCTAAAATCATTAGGAGATGAAGATGAAGCCAAAGAAAAATTTGTTTCATCAATTACCGAAGCTAATAAAATTAAAGGCAATCTATTAGTTGAAAAAGATGCCAATGAAACCATCGCCAATTCTTTAGCCGAGCTTGATAAATTAACCGCTACCACTCGCTTTAACAATCTGAAACCTATTTTAACAATTCAAGTGCCGGCAAAACAACTTTATATTATCTCTGGTCAAGCTTTTTTAGTCACTGAAAACGAAATTTTAGAAGGAAATATCATCGGCGGGACACCCTCTAAAGCGGCTGAGCTCGGAAAGGGTCAAGGCAATTTTCTTTCCGGAACAAAACAAGATAGGATAATTTTTCTCTACACCAACAATCAAAATCTCTATCAATTTGATTCAAGCAGTAAAAGTCTCGAACAAGCAAAAATTGCCGATGGCCGCTGGGAAACCGCTAATTCAATCGCCGCCTACTCAGGCAGTCTCTATCTGCTTGACGGTGTTGTAGGTCAAATTTACAAACATTCATCAACCCAAGCATCTTTCTCCAGCGGTCAAGAATATATTTCCACCGAAAGTGTAAATCTTAAAGATTCTTTTTCATTGGCAATTGACGGCTCGATTTTTATTTTAAAACATGACGGTCAGGTAATTAAACTTCAGAAATCAAAGAAGCAAGAATTTTCTTTACAAAATATTCCCGCTCCCTTTGATAAAATTTCCCAACCATTAAAAATTTTTACCGATGCTGATACCCCTTATCTTTATATTCTCGATGCGGGAGACTCTAAGGATAATGCTTCCTGGCAGACTAATCAGCCGCGAATTCTTGAATTTGATAAAGAAGGTCGGTTTATTCATCAGTATGTTTTAAGCGAAGATCTTAAAAATATCACTGATTTTGTCGTCTCCTCGAAATTAAGAAAAATTTGGCTGCTTGGAGAAAACAACCTCTATGAAATCCCCATCTAAGCCGATCATATTATGGACATTAAATCTTTTTCGTGGAAAAAAATTGCGATTATTTTACTTGTCGGAATAGGTATTTGGCTTTTGATCCCTAAGATTGTTGGTCTTAAAGAAACTTTTGAGATCCTTAAAACAATCAATATTTGGGCTTTAATTTTAGTAATTGTTGCCGAGGCCTTTTCTTATTTTGGCTCAACAATTCTTAATTTAACAATGCTAAGAATGGTCAGAGAAAGACTTTCTCCCAAGGATGTCCTAAAAATTTCTCTGATGGATTCTTTTGCTTTGCAATTCTTGCCGATTAGCACTTTTGGCGCGGCAGCGGTTGAATATTATTTTTATCGGTTAAAGCAAATTCGAACCGCCCATATTATCTTAATGTTTATTGCCAGAACTATTATTGTATGGCTGGTCTTTGGTCTTATTTTTCTTGTTGGGGCGGCTTTTGCGCCAACAAACTCAAAATTGTACTCTCAAGAATCTATTATTATTTGGTTAACCTACTTTTTTGCTTTAGCCGTCTTTAGTTTTCTAATTTATTTATATTGTCACCAAAAACTTCTAATTAAATTTTTAGCTACTCTCGGACGATTTTATCAATGGCTTGCTCGAATATTTCATCTGCCGAATATCCAAAACCATAATGTAATTGATTTGGCGCCAAAAATTTATCAAGCCACGAAGATTTTAGCCCAAAATAGAAAATATCAACTTTCAGCCGTCTTTGGGGCGCTTTTTTACTGGTTTGGAGATATTTTTTGTCTCTATTTTGCTTTCCTTGGTTTGGGCTGGCCGCCCCATATAGCAATTGTGATTTTTACCTACGCAGCCGCCAAAATTCTCTCACAAATATCCTTTATCCCCGGCGGGTTAGGGGTTTCAGAAGCCACTTTATCTTTAATTTTTATCGGTTTCGGCGTGCCGGCATCAACCGCATTAGCGGCGGTATTAATCTTTCGTTTGATTTCTTTTTGGCTGCCGATTCCGGTTGGACTGGGGTCATTCTTGAGTCTTCAAAAAAATTATATTAAAATGAAAGTATGAGAAATAAATTTTTAAGCGCGGAGGGAAAATGTGGGAGGATATGCCTAAAAGGAAAAATCGTCAAACTGCTGGCTTACTGGTGGGAATCATCATCATAACTTTAATCGTCTTTGGTTATATCGGTTACTCTTTATTAAAATCACCAAAAGAAACGGACAACAAGTCGCTTACCTTTTTACCCAGCCCTCAAACCACCATGTCTTTTTCACCCAGTCCCCAATTAAGTTCCTCCCCCAAACTTTCTCCTACACCGTCGCCGACAGCTTCTGGCAGCCAAATCGATTATAAAATTCCTGGTGGCGAAACCTATGTCATCTCGTCAACCGCTGATACCAACGGTGATAAACAAGACGAAACTTTGGTCGTTACCAAAAAAACCGAGAGCAAATATCATCTTTATATTCTATCGACCGAGGGCAAATCTCTTTATGATAATCCCGAACTCTTACAAAAACCAGTCAGAATTGCCACCCAAATTTATGATCCGACAAAAGAAACTTATCTTTCCTGGATGCTAGTTTTTACCGAGCAATCAGGCAATTTGATTTTTGTCCATTGGAACGGCAAAGCTTACGAAATTCCCCAGATGGTGGGGGTATAACCCAAACGCCTCACTTCATTGAGACGTTTGAGAACTATTTTTCTCAATGATTTTTTTGATATTAAAGTGAATCTACAATTTTTGTCGCTGCTTTGACCGCCCTCTGCTTCATTCATAATTCACTTCGACGATATTTTTTATATCTTCGTATTTATTTTTTATTTTACTACAAATTGAAATATATTTTATGTTGATTAAATTCTTAAGAATTTAATCAATTATCGTTAAATAAATTTATTTATTTTGACCCCGCTTTTGCGATACATTACTTAATTAGGTCAAAAAATACAGATAGAAATCTAACGGCTCAAGGGTATGAGCCGTTGAATACGCCACTTCTATACTGAAAAGTATAATAGCGGATGTTTAGATATGTTAATTATGATTTTTCTTCCTTTTTCCTTCTTTTTCTTCTTGGTTCGTATTGTGTTAAAACACTACCAGCAGTTGTCTTTGCTGGCCTTGATATTCTTTTCCTTCTTAACTGTTTCGAGTCAATTTTAGCAACTTTTTTGCCTGTTTTTCTCTAAGAATTTTAACTCCTTTTCGAAATTTGACATTTTAAAATTATGTTTTACAATAGTATTGTAATCGAAAATAAATCGAAAGTTAACTTGTGGACAACTTTTGAAATAAGGAGGGGTTGATATGCTTACTAAACGTCAAAAAGAAGTATTAACTTTTATTGAAAAGTTTATTGAGGATAAAGGCTACGCCCCATCTCTTGAAGAAATTAAAAAAGTACTTCATGTTTCCGCGGTTTCAACGGCCCATTTTCATGTAGATAATTTAATCAGGGAGGGATTATTAAAAAGACACAAAAATGAGCCGCGAGCTATTAAATTAAACAAACCAGAAGAATTAGTTAGAATTCCTCTCGCAGGGACAATTGCGGCTGGCTCTCCCATAGAGGCCATCCCAAACACAGAATATTTAGCTATAACTAAAAACAAATTACCAAGAACTGGAAATATTTATGCTTTACGAGTCATAGGCAACAGCATGATAGACGAGGATATAAATAGTGGTGATATTATATTAGTAAAACAGCAAGGAACAGCTAAAAATGGTCAGAAGGTCGTCGCCCTGATAGATAATTATGAAGCGACCTTAAAAAAATATTACCGTGAAGGTAATCATATTAGACTTCAACCTGCTAACAGAAAATTTGAACCTATTATAATTAAAGGGAGCCAAAATTTATTGATTCAAGGCATAGTTTTAGACGTAGTGAAAGCTGGATTAAATATCATAGCAAAACCGCAAAAAAGGGAAGAAACAAAGAAACCTGTAAAGAAGATAAATGATTTTCTAAATCAGGTAATTGAGGGAGATTGTTTAGAAGTTATGAAAAATATTCCGCCAAAGTCGATTGATATGATCCTTTGCGATTTACCATATGGCACCACTCAAAATCAGTGGGATAGTATTATTCCCCTGAATAAACTCTGGAAACACTATGAAAGAGTTATTAAAGATAAAGGCGTTATTGCTCTTACCGCACAAGGTCATTTTGCAGCGAAAGTTACACTTTCTAACCCTAAACTTTTCAAATACAAAATTATATGGGTTAAATCTAAACCAACCAACTTTCTAAATGCAAAAAAACAGCCCCTTCGCAAACATGAAGATATTCTTATCTTTTATAAAGAACAACCTCTTTACAATCCACAGATGTCAATCGGGGAACCCTATAATAAAGGTTTCCGTAAAGATCAACTCACTGGAAGTTACGGAGATTTCAAAACAGTTGAAGTTAAAAGTAACGGCGAACGTTATCCAACAGATGTTATATATTTTAAAACCGCCGAAAGTGAAGGTCAAGTATATCACCCCACTCAAAAACCCGTAGGATTAGGAAGATACTTAATCAAAACATTTTCTCGCCCTGGAAATATTATATTAGATAATGCCTGCGGTAGCGGGAGTTTTTTAGTGGCATCGGTTTTGGAGGGTAGAAAATTTGTTGGAATTGAAAAAAATCAGGAAGTTTATCTCTTTAAAAATAAAAAAATTGATTACATAGAGATTTGCAGACAACGAATTAAAATAGCACGAGAACAATTTAATATAGAAAAACGCAAATTAAACTTGTTCTAAATACCATCCCATTGTTCTTCTATTAATATTTTTTGTGCTCTCTTATAATCTTTTTCTGTTATCTGTTGATTCCCTTTTAACCATCTTAGTAAATGAAAATATTGATTAGGGTGAAGGATGGGTTTAATTGTTTGTTTTAGTCCAGTTTTGGCTTTAACAAATTCAATTTGTTTTGCTGTCAAGATGCCTCTACCCACCAGATCATAGGCAATACGAACCGCGTCTACGGAGGTAACATTTAAATCTCCTTCGTGTTTTTCGTCTTTTCGGACATCTAATTTCTCGATTTCTAAAATATCTTTCAAATCACTGAGTCCGTTAAGATTTTTATTATAGAATTCAATCTCTTGACCTCTATATGTAAACCAAGTTCGTCCTTGCTCTGTAAGCGATCCTCTCGGAAGATATACACCCTCTCGGACCACTCTTTTTTTCGAAACCCAACCGCAAACATACAAAATCCACTTTCTTTGTCTTGTCGTGCCAGGAAGAACCCTATCTTTGGGTGTTTCAAGATGGGTCATAATATAAATATCTGTATCTAAATTTTCATCAAAAATTTGCCTCGCAAAAAAATTGTGTTTTGCCTCTCGCGGCAATCCATCGCTACTTAAATATTCTTCTTGAAAAGGTAATGCCCCACCTCTACACTTAACATCAATTTTGATGCCGTTAGCCGATAAAATATCGTAGGCAATTGGATGATTGTTGTCGATATCAGACAATCCCAACTTATTACGTAGGACTATCTCGGCTAATGCACCGAATCCTTGTTCTTCTCGACTTCCTCGTTCTGCACCAGTAATATTTTGGTTTTCATTTATATAATCAGCGGCATTTTGTCGCAAACTGAATCCTCCTCTATCAGCTAATTTAATGACAATTGGTTCTGGATGATGATAATGATACATAAATATGCTCTGGGTTAATTTTACTCTAAACTTTCCCCTTCTGTAAAGACGAATATAAAAATAGATAATTGGATAACAGAAATACCTAAACGCCCCAAGGGATGGGGCGTTTATTTGCCAGGATTTCTTTTTACAAAACAAATATTAAAAATAAAACTAAAAAAACGACAGCTAAAATTATTTTAATGATTAAGCCGGCGATTGAGCCGAGAACGCCGCCGAAACCGGCTTTGAGGGATTTAAATCCTTTTTTAAAGATAATTATTTCCGAAATCACGATGCCTAAAAAAAGCCCAGCTAAACCTCCGAACGGCGGATAAAGAATTAGTCCGACAATCATACCAAGTGCTCCCCAAAGCAAAGATTTAAATCTTGCCCCGGAAATTTTGGCGCCAAGAAAACCCAAAATATAGTCTAAAACTTCGCCGCTTGCGGCAATTGCCGCTAATATTCCTAACTCTAAGGCCGAGAGATGTTGAAAATGGTCGATTAATGCGTAGATGAAACTTACAATAAACATAAAAGCCAACGACGGAAAAATCAGCAGAACCGTGCTGACAACGCCCGCTAAAAGAAAAATGATAATCAATATTACTAAAAGTAATTGATCCATAAGTGCCTTATCACATTTTTTCCGGTGCCGAAATGCCCATTAAATCAAGGGTTTTTTTGAGGACTATTTGAGTGGCTTTAATAAGCCCGATGCGGGCGGCGGTTAATTCCTTATCATCAGAAATCACCCGGCATTTTTCGTAAAAATTGTGGAATTTCCGTGCCAGCTCGGTCGAGTAATATGGCAATCTTTGCATTTGATAATCTTCAGACGTGTCAACAATAATGTCCGGTAATTTTATTAGTTCTTTAGATAGCGATAATTCCGGAGGTTCTTTTAATAATTTTAAGTTTTCAGCTGAAGTTTTTACTTTTTCCTTTTTACTTTTTACTTTCTCAAGAATACTATGTATCCGAGCGTAAGCATATTGAACATAATATACCGGATTTTTTTGAGATTTTTCCCGGGCTAAATCCAAGTCAAAATCAAGATGAGTATTGAGATTTCGCTCCAAAAAGAAAAACCGCGTCACATCTTTTCCGACTTGGTCGAGAAGCTCATCCATAGTCACATAAGTCCCCTGCCGTTTAGACATTTTAATCTCTTGACCTTTTGAAACCAGCCGCACTAGTTGAGAAATTAAAATCTTTAGTTCCCCTGACCAATGTTCCTGCTGGCGAAGAATTTCAATCGCCGCCTGCATTCGGCCTTGATAGCCATGATGATCCGCCCCCCAAAAATCAACTAACAAATTGTAGCCGCGCCGAATTTTATCATAGTGGTAGGCAATATCGCCGGCAAAATAAGTAAATTCTTTATCTTTGGTAATTAACACCCGGTCCTTATCATCGCCGCAATCAGTGGTTTTAAGCCACAAAGCGCCGTCTTTTTTATAGGTGAGCTGATGAGAATCCAATATGCCAATTGCCTTTTCGATGGCTCCCTTATATAATCCTGATTCTGAAAACCAATGGTCGAATTTGATCCCCATTTTATAAATTGTTTTTTTAATATATTCTTCCATAATAATCGGCACTGCCATTTGTCCGATTTCCTCTGGTTTTCCACTACTATACTTTGCAGTATGGAAGTGGGAGATTTGGTCGGCAATTTTTTCGATATAGTTACCGCGGTATAAAGCTTCTTTATCTTTTAATATCGAATGACCAAGTTTGATAATTTGTGCTCCGCGATCATTAATAAAGTATTCACGCTCAACTTCAGCGCCGAAGGATTTAAAAATATTTGCTAAACAATCACCCGCATATCCCCCTCGACCGTTGCCTAAAGTTAAGGGCCCGGTGGGATTGGCAGAGATAAATTCAATGTTGACTTTAAGATCTTTTCCCAAGTCTGAATTGCCATATTTTTCGCCGGCGACTAAAATCTTTGAAATTTGATTTTGTAAATAGGGGAGAGCGATTTTTAAATTTATAAAACCGGGTTTTGCCACTTCGATTTCTCCGATCATCTGATCATCTAATTCTCTGATTATCTTAATAATTTTTTCAGCAATCTCCTCCGGCCTCTCGCCTACTTTCTTTCCTAAAACCAATGCCGCATTGGTCGAATAATCACCAATTTTTTCCTCTGGCGAGACCTCAACATTAAAATCAATCTTTGTGTTTCCTGGAAAAACTTGTCCAATTGCTTTAGCAATAATTTCTTTTATTTCCTGCTTCATATTAATTTTAGGATATCACAAAAAACCCTTTGAGAAAAGCTATTGATTTTGAGGACTAATTTTGATAAAATATATTTAAATCTCGCACAAAGGAGCGGCGGCAATGAACGGCTGGTACTGGTTTCTCGTCTGCCTGCTTTCAAGCGGGCTTTACTTATTGCTGATGATCGTTTTAGGTGAGGACAAACACTGGACATTAAGACCGCTATCTATCTCCCGAGATCTGGCTGATATCGCTGTTGAGCTACCCGGCCTAAAGAAACTCATCGGACTGGCTTTATACATTGTCTTTATCGGACTTTTTCTTTACGCAGAGATTCTCACCTTGTGTCTGCTACTCCTTTGTTTCATTGTCAACCGTTTCGATCCCCAACTATCTCCATCCACCTGCGACCCGCCCTCCCCGCCCCAATAAGGCGGGGTGATTTTTAGTTACACTTTTTCGATATTAACAAAACCTCTTTTACCAGCCTGAACGATCAATCCTGAGTTTATATCAATATCTTTATAAGGATCAATAATCTTCTGGCCAGCAACCTTTACTGCACCTTGTTCAATTAAACGCTTGGCGGTTGACTTGGTATTGGCTAAATGGCATTTTATTAATAAATCATCAAGACGAATTTTATCAATGGCCAATTTTATAACAGGAATCTTTGAGGGCTTTTCGCCCCGGGAAAAAACTTTGTTAAATTCAGCTTCGGCTTTTTCGGCTTCCTCGGTTGAATGATACATTTCAACAATTAATTTCGCTAGCTCAGCTTTAACCTCGCGGGGATTTTTTCCTGCCTCATCGGCAGGCAGGCCTTCCTCAAGTTCTTTTTTAATAATATCTAAACCGCCGGCGGTAATATCTGTACAAAGCTCAAAGTAATGGATTATCAGATTATCCGGGATTGACATCACCTTGCCGTACATATCGTCCGGTTCATCTACTATAGCTATATAATTCCCTAAGGACTTTGACATTTTCTCTTTGCCGTCAAGACCGATTAAATATTTCATCATCAAAATATCTTGAGGCGATTGACCGTAAGCTTTTTGAATTTGCCGGCCCATTAATAAATTAAACTTTTGATCCACGCCGCCAAGCTCAACATCGGCTTTGACTGCCACTGAATCGTAGCCCTGAAGTAATGGATAAATTTCCTCATGAACCATAAATGGCTGACCTTTTTGCAGTCTAATCTTAAAGGTTTCGTGCTCCATAATTTGCGCTACCGTTACTCGGGAAGTAAGTTCGATGATTTTTTTTAGATCAAATTTGCTAAACCATTCGCTTTGAAGATGAATTTCGGTTTTTTCTTTATCGAGAATCCGAAAGGCCTGCTGGAAAAAACTGTCGGCATTTTTTTTGATAGCTTCCTCGCTTACCCCTTCACGGGTTTTATCTTTGGCAGACGGATCGCCGATTTGGGCGGTGTAGTCGCCGACAATAAAGACCGCCGTATGCCCCAAATCCTGAAAAGCTTTTAATTTTCTTATCGGCACTGCGTGGCCTAAATGAATTTCTCCTTTATTAGGATCAATGCCGTATTTAATCCTTAATTTTTGGCCGGATTTTAGTTTTTTTTCAATTAAGGAGAATTCGATAATCTCCCCTACCCCCCTATGCAATAGATCTTGAAATTTTTCTGTCATTTTGCCCTCAATTTCAAGTGGATATAATTTATACTTTACAATTTTAATTGTAGCTTGTATTATAGTATAATGTAAAGGAGGATATCTAAAGAGGGGCAAAAATTATGAATATTCGAAATATTTTTACTTTTTATAAACGAATAAATATTAGAAGTATATTTTATCCGCGCTCATATAACTGGAGGAAAATCAAACTCTGGAGCTTAAGAATCGGCTTGGGTGTTCTTTTAATAATTCTCTTAATGTTTGCCTGGTATGCCAAAGATCTGCCCACACCGGGTAAAATCAAACGGCGCCAAGCAGTGGCAGCCACCCAAATTTTTGACCGCAATGGCAATGAGCTTTACGCGGTTCATGGCGATATCAAAAGAATTATGGTTTCTTCTACTGATATTTCGGATATTACCAAAAAAGCCACTATTACCGCTGAAGACCGTAATTTTTACAAACATCATGGGATTAATCTAAAAAGTATCGTCCGAGCGGCTTTATATAATTTAAGCCATAATGATTCGATTCAGGGCGGCTCAACCATTACTCAACAGTTTGTCAAAAATGCTCTTCTCAATCCCAAAAGAACTTTTACCCGAAAAATCAAAGAGCTGATTTTATCGCTGGAAGTGGAAATTATGTATTCCAAAGATGAGATTTTAGGCATGTATTTAAATGAGATTCCTTATGGTTCGAACGCTTACGGCATCGAAGCCGCCTCGGAAACCTTCTTGGGTAAACACGCTAAAGACTTAAATTTAGCCGAATCAGCTACTTTGGCGGCTCTACCCCAAAGACCGACTTATTATTCACCCTACGGTATTCACCCTGACCGGCGTCAAGTGCGGGTGGAATATATTCTTGATTCAATGGCTGACTTGGGCTATATTTCTCGCGACGAAGCCAATATCGCTAAAAAGGACGCAAAAAATTTAACTTTTTTGCCCCGCCGGGAAAATATTACTGCTCCCCACTTTGTGATGTATGTCAAAGAATTATTGGTTGATAAATACGGCGAGCAAATGGTGGAGGAAGGCGGCCTAAAAGTCACTACCACACTTGATATGGACAAACAAATTAAAGCTGAAGAAGCGATTGCTGCCGGAGTGGCAAGAAGGTTTGATTATCTTAATGCCGAAAATGCCGCTTTAGTCTCACTTGATCCCAAAACCGGGCAAATTTTGGCGATGATTGGTTCTAAGGATTTTTTTGATCAATCAATTGACGGTCAAGTCAATGTGGCAGTGGCGGAACGCCAGCCGGGTTCGGCTTTCAAACCGGTAGTTTATGCTACCGCCTTTAAAAAAGAATACAATCCAGCTTTTAATTTATGGGATGTCACCACTGATTTTGGCAACTACACCCCCCAAAATTACGACGGCACCACTCACGGACCTGTTAGCGTCCGGCGAGCTTTAGCGGGATCCCTAAATATTCCAGCGGTGAAAATGCTTTATTTAGCTGGTCTGGATAATGTCTTAGATCAAGCTCATGAAATGGGGATTACCACTTTAAATGACCGCGACCGCTACGGACTTTCTTTGGTTTTAGGCGGCGGGGAGATAAAACTTTTAGACTTAGCCACCGCTTATGGGGTTTTTGCCAATAAAGGGACACTTGCGCCGACCACACCGATATTAAAAGTCATAGACTCAAAAGGCAAAGTTTTAGAAGAATTCAAAGAAGATAAAAAAAATGTTTTAGATCCGCAAATCGCCTATGAAATTTCTTCAATTTTGTCCGACAACCAAGCCCGTTCGTTCATTTTCGGCTCTAATTCGGCCTTAAATTTTGGCGACCGTCCGGTGGCGGCAAAAACCGGCACAACAAGCGAATATCGAGACGCCTGGACTTTCGGCTATACGCCATCAATTGTTGCCGGGGTTTGGGTGGGCAATAATGACAATACTCCAATGACCGCCGGCGCCGCCGGGGCGATGGCGGCAGCGCCGATTTGGCATGATTATATGACCAAGGTTTTAGCAAGCACCCCGGTCGAAGAATTTGAAATTCCCGGCGGGATTGAGGAAGTCACTGTTGATAAATATACTAATAAACTTCCTTCCGGCGGCGAAACAATTACTGATATTTTTGCATCCTGGCAGATTCCCAAAGAACGCTCAAAAAGTGTTGGTAAAATTCGCCTTGACAAGTATACCGGTCATTTAGCCACCGAGGATTGTCCAGACCAATTTGTCGAAGAAAAATTAGTTGGCGATATTCACTCGGAAGTACCAGACAATCCGAACTGGGAAAGACCGGTGCGGGCTTTGGCCGCTAGTATGGGACTTGTTGGCAGTAGCATCCCAGAAGGAGATGCGACTTGCGCCGGACTTACAAATACCACCAGCGTTACTATTAAAAGCCCGGCTGACGGCAGCACGGTTTCCAGCACTTTTACTATTTCTGCTAATATTAATTCAACCGTTCAAATTCAAACTGTTGACTTTTTAATTGATGACCAAAAAATTGGCAGCGACAATACTAAACCCTATGCTATGGCCTATAATGCTGATAATTTGTCTTCGGGCAAACATCGAATTTCAGTAGTGGCCACCGATGTCAGCGGGATTGCTACTTCCGCGGCAATTGTGGTAAATAAGGCGGAAAACAAAAAAGCTCCTCCAGGAGCGGTTCAATTAAAAACTATTGCCGGCGGTCCAGATTATATCGATATTTCCTGGATTAATCCCCAAGATTCCGATGTGGTGTCAGCCCGTGTCTATACCTCTTTGACTGCTGGGACCTTAGGAACTTCAGCATTAAAAACCAATGTCTCCCCGGGGAACGAAAGCTCGGCCCGGCTGGAAAATCTCTCCAACGGCCGGACTTACTATATTACTATTCGGGCAATTGATTCCGACGGACTCGAAAGCGCAGATAATACCCAATACCAGGCAACGACATTATAAATTTATTAAACCCTAAACACATACCAGGTATGTGATTGAAAGGTTAAGAAAAGGCCCTCCGGTTACTTGATGGTTTTGGCTGGACAAAAATCATTTTGCCGGCGACTGTATGGTAGATCCGGACGACTTCACAATTTATTTCTTTGCCGACAAATTTCTCGCCGCCTTCCACCACTATCATCGTTCCGTCAGGCAAATAGCCAACTCCCTGACCGGCTTCTTTTCCTTTTTGAATAACTTTTACCAATAGATCTTCACCCGGGATGAGATTGGGTTTTAGGCTTTCAGCCAACTCATTGACATTTAAGACTTCAACTTTTTGAATTTTTGCTACTCGATTTAAATTATAATCAACAGTAATAATTTTTGCCCGCCGTTTTTTGGCGGTTTTAATTAATTTTAAGTCAACCTCCTCGCGGGAAGAATCCAAATCATCAATAATTTCTAAGGGGATTTGAGGATTATGCTGCATTCTATCAAGCGATTCCAAGCCCCGGCGGCCTTTAGCTCTCCTTAATGGATCTTCTGAATCGGCAACTTTTTGAAGCTCATTTAAAACAAATTGAGGGATAAGGATTTTTGCGGTGATAAAACCGGTTAAAGCAATTTGTTCTAAACGGCCATCAATTAAAGATGAAGTGTCAACCACCACCGCATTTTCGGTTTTTTCCGGTCTTTGGCCTAAAATTCTTGCCGTTACTTTTTGAAAAAATTCTGAAGCAGGTTTGGCTTGGGCGATAAATAAATCTAAAATCGCCACAGTGATAAAAACATCGGCAATCATTGGCATCCAGACACCGTAGGGACCTGGTAATTTTGATAAAGGGTTTGCTACCAGCGAGCCAATTAACAATCCTAAAATTAAGCCGACTAATCCCATAAAGAAATAAGGGAAGGAAATTTTTAATAATTTCCTAGTCAAAAATAAAACAATTAGCGCGATGGCTAAAACAATAAAAAAGATCGTCACGTTTGATGGTTCAATTTCGGTAAAATTAAACACAATACCTCCTAATTGCTTCGGCTAAAGTTTTTACTTGGGGAAAAATTTCAAAACCAAGCCGCTTTGCCTCCGCCTCTCTTTTTTGATACGAAGAGACTTGGCGAATTTCCCCAGACAAACCAATTTCGCCGAAAGCGCAAATTTTGGGATTAATTATTTTGTTTTTATATACACCGGCTATTGCCAAGGCGACGGCTAAATCGATTGCCGGCTCTTTGATTTTTATTCCGCCGACAATATTTAAAAAAACATCCTTGTCGCTTAAAACAATTCCGGCTCTTTTTTGCAAAACCGCTAAAAGAATTTGTAGCCGATTTAAATCAAAACCCGAGGCTCTTCGTTGAGGATAGCCAAAAAGCGCCTGGGAAGTTAAAGCTTGGACTTCGACTAAAAAGGCTCGCGTTCCTTCAACGGTGGCTGTCACAATTGTCCCGGGAATATTTTTAAGTCGTTCGGCTAAAAATAATTTCGAGGGGTTTTTTACTTCGGTGAGCCCTTTTTCAGTCATCTCAAAAATACCGATTTCATCGGTGGCGCCAAAACGGTTCTTCGCCCCTCTTAAAATCCGATTTTCGTGGAAGCGCTCGCCTTCTAAATATAAAACCACATCGACTAAATGCTCCAAAATCCGGGGACCGGCAACTGATCCCTCTTTGGTGACATGACCAACTAAGATGACGGGCGTGCGTGAGGTCTTGGCTAATTGCTGTAAAATTAATGCTGACTCTCTAACTTGAACAATCGATCCGGGGGTTGAAGGAAATTCGCTGGAATAAATCGTTTGAATTGAATCAACAATAATTAATTCCGGCTGTTCTTGTTTTACTTTTTCTAAAATTGCCCCAAGGTCTGTCTCTGGCAAAACTTTTAAAGATTTGGAGGTTAGGCCCAAACGGTCAAAACGGATTTTGATTTGCTCGGCTGATTCCTCGCCGGAAATATACAAAACTTTATCTATTTTGCCGGCAAGCTGCAAGAGCAAAGTTGACTTGCCGATACCCGGATCGCCGCCTAATAAAATAATTGTGCCTGGAATAATCCCACCGCCCAAGACCCGATCAAATTCAGAAATTTGCGTTGAAAGACGCTTAAAATTTCGAGTAGAAATTTTACTTAATTCTATCGGCTCGGCGGAAATTCGGTCTCTTCCTGAAAATCTGGCTTGCGGTTTTTTAAATTCTTTTAAAGTGTTCCACTGGCCGCAATTCGAACACTTCCCCTCCCACTTCAAATATTCTTCCCCGCAATTAGAACAAACAAAAATAACTTCGTGTTTGGCCATATTGATAAATCCTGCTCTTTGAGTATACAGGATAATAAAAAAGAACTCAAATTCTTGACATAAGAGCACTTTTTAGCTAAAATATAAATAGTTTGGAAATCCATCGCCGGAGGTGTAACCCTAATGTTCCCGAAGGGCATCAAGGTGATTGACGCATTGGTTGTCATCACCGTCATCGCGATTGTGGCCGTTATCGCTATATCAACGTGGAGCATAAAGACACTGTATGAACCGGAACCGCCACTTCAAACCACCCTGCAGACCATTCGCCACAGCCTTGAGACATTCAACCAGGACACCGGCTGCTGGCCGGACAGGCTCAATGATCTGACTAATCCCCTTTCCGAGCCGCCGGTTTCAGGGGTTGGCTCTCATGGCCGGAGGGTCGTCATCGATCCCCTCAAATACGAAGGTCCATACCTCAAGGAGATCCCCATCAATCCAATAACCGGCGGCAATGTCGAAGGCGAAGACTGGTTCTACGAATTCCACCCGAAAGTACGCACTACTGCTTCAGGACGCGCCATAGACGACACCAACTACGCCGACTGGTGAGCATCATCTCCCCTCTCCATTAACTTCATCCTTCGCCACATACGGCGATAACGGTACGAGCCCGAGACCCCGGCCGCGCGCCAGGGTCTCTTCTTTTTTACTACCGATTCATCCCTTCTATATTATCTATCCATATTAAAACATATTAAATCAGTCTACCTTATATAACATTTACCACTCGAGTCGGAAAAGTACTATTATCTATTTAATGGCTCAAGTGTTGAGCCATCCAACCGTTTACTAGATTGATCTATATTTTACCAAACTATTCCAATATTCTGCAGAATATGTAATTAGTTTGTATGAAAAAGGGAACTTCACTCGACTACTTTAAATCCTTTTTCAGTTCGTTCGATGGCAAAGGGCCGTGGCTGACCTTGGATAGTGCCATCGGGTTTACGGACGATTTTTGTAAGATTTTCAGGTGAGACTTCATACATTTTCCGGTAGCCAGTGTGCCTTTGTTGTTTCGCCCATTCTTTTAGGGTGATAATTGCTCCAACTTTATTTT
>JBBUEO010000029.1:0-3109 GCA_038056915.1 Patescibacteria group bacterium | reverse complement strand
TGCCTTTGTTGTTTCGCCCATTCTTTTAGGGTGATAATTGCTCCAACTTTATTTTTGTCAGGATTTATTATCGCAATTCGAGCCAAGACTCCATTGATAGTTACTAACTCGCCTAATTTAAATTTTTCCTCACCTACAGAAATTTCAGTGTATTTTTGGTATTCTTCTGGAATTTCTAACGGCGGGTATTTTAGACGCTCTCGCTCTGAAGGATTATTATAGTAATATATTGGTATAGTCTCACCAGCAATCACTACTCGCTGACCAGTGCCAGCGTAATCAACTGTCAATTCCGTAATGGTTTTTCTTTGCATATTGTAAGCCGGATCATGGACTTTTCTTAAACTTTTGACTAAACCAAATTCTCCAGATTGCCGGTCTTGGACTAAAGTCTCGGGAGCAAAAAAACAATCACCGGCTTGTTGGGCGCGAATAAGTTTTTTAAATGGGCTTTTAACTACCTCTGATTGAGGCTCTCCCACTTCAGGATTAATATTTTCCTCGCTATCGCCGGTTAATACTTCTGGCATCATACTCCTTTTATTTAATATTTTATTTTTTTATATCCAAAACCTTAAGCTGGACTTTGGAAGTGCCATCCCAATTATCCTCGTCTAAAGTGAAAACTAAATCGATTTTATCGCCATCGGAAAGCTTGCTTTTCCAGTCGCCCAAATCAAAGCCAATCGCCTCAATCCCTTCGGCTTTGAATTTAAGATGATTATTTTTTTTACCGACTGTCCTTAATTGAGAAATTGCTGCTTTTTCGACCAAAAATACCGGCCGCGGATTTCCCAAACCAAAGGGCTCAAATTGGCGGATTTTTTCTAAAAGTTCTAAATTTATATCTTCGGATTTTAGTTTAAAATCAACGGAAATTTTGGGGATTAAATCCTCATTTTTTAATTTGCTTTCGGCGATTTCTAAAAGCTTATCATACAAATTTGAAATATGGGCTATTTCTAAAGAAAGGCCGGCGGCTTTTTTATGACCGCCAAATCGAGTTAAAAATTCTTTTGATTCTTCTAAGGCTTCAACAATATTATAAGCATCAATTGATCGAGCCGACCCGCGAAGTCCCTCTTTTTTTTCTTCGCAGACGATCACCGGCCGGGCGAATTCTTCCATTAGTTTTCCCGCCACTAAACCAACAATTCCCTGCGGCCATGCTTTGCCGGAAACTAAGATTACCTTTTTGTGATGAAGCTTTTTAAGATTTACTTTTTCCCGCGCTTCTTTTAAAACCCGCTCTAATTCATTTTGCCGCTGGCGATTAATTGAATCTAACCTTTGAGCAAGTTTAACGGCTTCATCAGATTTTTTTGAAACTAACAAATAGAAACTTTCGTTAGCGTGGTCCATTCTTCCCGGGGCGTTGAGACGAGGACCGATTTGGAAACCGACTGAATAAGTGTCAATATTTTCCGGTCGAATAGCCGCTTGCTGATAAAGTTTTTGCAAACCTACACGTTTGGTTTTTTGTAAAACAATCAAGCCAAATTTGGCAAAAATTCGATTTTCAGAAATTAAAGGAACAATATCACAAATTGTCGAAATTGCCACTAGATCCAAAGACCATTTTAAATAATTAAGACTGATTTTAGGGATTTTTTTTCCTAATCCCTGAATTAATTTAAAGACAATCCCAGTGGCGGCAAGCTCCCGGAAAGGATATTTTTCTCCTTTTTGTTTGGGATCAATGACAATCGCCTCTGGCAGCTTTTTTTCCGTTTCATGATGATCTAAAACAATCACATCTAAACCCATTTTTTGAGCATATGAAATTTCCGAAATATTTCGGACGCCCAGATCAACTGTAATTAATAATTTTGCTTTTTGATTTATAAAAAGATCAATCCCCCTTCGGTTTAGTCCGTAGCCTTCTTCACGGGTTGGAATAAATATTTTAGAATCAAGATCCAAAAAACAAAATAGTTCATACAACAGAGCTGTTCCCGGAATGCCGTCTGCGTCGTAATCACCGAAAATGCCAATAATTTCTTTATTTTTAATTGCCTTATATATTCTTTCGGCGGCTTTTTTCATCCCCTTCATTAAAAAGGGATCAAAAAGATCCCCCTCAAAATCCGGCTTTAAAAAAGACGACCACTGATTTTTCGAGATTTTTCGGTTTAAAAGAAGCTGCTCTGTAATATCGTTTGATTTTTTTGGCAGAATAATCCATCGCTTAGTCATACTTACATCTTACTTTAGATTTCTCATAAATTCGAGCAATTTCTGACCAAAAGGGGTAATTTGATGATAAACGCTTTGCCCTTGATGATGTTTGTTGACCAACCCTGCTTTTTCCAATCTTTGAAGATGTTGAGAAGTATTGCGAAAATCGAGATTAAGATTTTGGCTTATCATCCAGACACTGGTATTATCTTCACGATTTAGATAATCCAAAATCCTCAGGCGATTTTTATTTGCCCCACCTTTGAAAACTCTCTCCGCCCGATTAATAATCTTCTCTTCAAACGATTTATTTTTCATAATTTTATTATATATATTTTGTGATGATATTCCAATATTCTATAGAACAATAGAATATCGTCTAGAGAATATTTATTTAATATCAGGAGGAAAATAGACCTGCGTACTCTTAAATTATCGTGACAATGTAGTTCATAAAAAGATAATATTTATAAATCTTCCAATTTTTATTTTTTTCAATTCATATTTTAATCATACCACAAAACGACCGGTGTAAGTTGGTCGAGGTAGAATCGCCCATTGCCGAGCATTCAGTTAAGTTGACTTCCAGTCGGAATAGTAATGCCGACGAAATTAGGAAAGTATTAGAGAATGTGGTAGTCTCGGCAACGAGCATTACTTAAAATTTAGTACGTATCTAACTCTTAAGTTTATTCATTATAGCACAGTTTAACCCCAATGTCAAGGCCGCCAGAATTATTTTCAAGAGGCTGAATACCCTGTGGCCACTCGACAGGCTCGTGGTGAGTGAAGTCGAACCACAAGCCACAGGGATGAAGCCTATTTGAAAACAAACTTTTCCCGGAGGGAATACTCTGCGGCTTGCCGCAGAGTAGTTTATTTTAACGGTTCTTTGATTATTTTTTTAGCTTCATCAATGCCTTTGCGGACA
>JBBUEO010000028.1:5687-11703 GCA_038056915.1 Patescibacteria group bacterium | reverse complement strand
GTAGTAGGGCAAAAATTACAGTTAAATTTGAATAGCCAGATTTTATTTGACGGTGTTTTAGAAACTGACAAAAAAATTTCCGGATGAAATGGGAAATTTGATAGTTCATCAGGTTGACACCTCTAAGGTGTTAGCTACCTCTATTACAATCGGGTAGCTAAATTTGGTTAAGAGGGTTGATCTTTTTTATGTATATGATACAATTTAGTGTTAGTGGGATCTTCCGGTCCACCCACTTAACCGCGACGGGCCAATCGTCGCTATCCTAATGTCAGGGGGTATTGGGATGTATCAAGTGCAGGTATTCGAATTGCCAGCGTCAGGTCTTAAGAGGGAAGTCCAGGATTGGCTGGACAACAACCCTGTGAATGAGATTATAGCGAGCAGCCAGTCAACAATGCCCACAGTTGACGGAGCCAAGATTATCCTTACTATTTTCTGGAGAAATCGCTACGAAGTGCCCACGCTTTGAACAAAGCCTTTGGGTCTAAAACAAATGGCTTTGACACGAGGCGAGACTTGCATAAAGGTCTCGCCTCTTTCTACTTGAAATAAGTTATAAACTGGCCTTTTAATTTAGACAAAAATTTGCTATAATATAGATAGAAATTAAAAACATAATTAAGGGGTAAATCCCGAGTTTTAATTGTTGGAAAAAAGCTCCGACGATCATTCGGATGTCGGAGCTCCGACCAAAGCGTCAAAGGAGGTTATTTTGTCGGCTCAATCAGATTATACTGCCAAACATATTACGGTTTTAGAAGGACTCGAACCGGTACGCAAGCGTCCGGCGATGTACATCGGCGGCACCGGTTTGGAAGGGTTGCATCATTTAATTTGGGAAGTAGTTGATAATGCCATTGATGAAGCGATGGCCGGTTTTTGTAAAAAAATTGTCGTCGAACTTCTGGAACAAAACCGCGTCAAAGTTAAAGACGACGGCCGCGGCATCCCGGTGGATATCCACAAGCAAACCAAAAAGTCAGCCTTGGAGACTGTGATGACGACTTTGCACGCCGGTGCAAAATTCGGCGGCGGACCGACTTATAAAGTTTCCGGCGGCTTGCACGGAGTAGGGGTCTCGGTAGTGAATGCTTTATCGGGCTGGATGAAAGTCGAAGTCTTTCGTGACGATAAAATTTATGCTCAAGAATACTCCCGCGGTAAGCCAAAGTCCTCGGTCAAAGTCATTGGCCAAACAAAGGAAAAAGGGACACAAATTACTTTTGAGCCGGACGAGGAGATTTTTGAAAATCGCCATTTTTCACTAGCGCAGATTTTAGATCACCTTCGTCAACAGGCTTATCTAACAAAAGGGGTGACAATTACGGTTTGCGATCTTCGCCAAGAAGAGAAAAATACAGAAAAGGGGAAATGTTATACTTTTTATTTTGAGGGCGGCATTTCTTCCTATGTTAGACATCTAAATAAAAATCGCACCAGCCTCCATGAAACGATTTATTTTTCCAAGCAAGTTGATAGTCTCATTTTAGAAGTTGCTTTAGCTTATACTGATGATTATAACGAACACGTTTTTACTTTTGCTAATAATATTCACACTGTTGAAGGCGGATCGCATCTGACTGGATTTAGAACAGCTTTAACCCGGGTTTTGAATGATTATGCCAAAAAAAGCGAACTCTTAAAAGGCATTGAGGAGGTTCTTTCGGGCGATGATACTCGTGAAGGCTTAACTGCGGTAATCTCGGTTAAACTGCCTGAACCTCAATTTGAAGGTCAGACTAAAGCTCGGTTGGGAAATCCGGAAGTGAAAAATATGGTTGAGCAGGCGGTTTTAGAAGGACTGGGATTCTGGCTGGAAGAACATCCCTCTGACGCTCGCCGGATAATTGAGAAATGTTCGTTATCCTTGCGGGCAAGATTAGCTGCCAAAGCGGCCCGGGAAACAGTTATTAGAAAAGGAGCCCTTGAGGGGATGACTTTGCCGGGAAAATTGGCTGATTGTTCGTCAAAGGATGCCAAAAACTCCGAACTTTATATTGTTGAGGGCGATTCCGCCGGCGGTTCAGCCAAACAGGGTCGTGACCGCCAGTTTCAGGCAATCTTGCCTTTGCGGGGCAAAATTTTAAATGTCGAGCGGGCGCGTTTAGATAAAATGCTTTCCTCGGAAGAGATTAAAGCTTTAATTGTCGCTTTAGGGATTGGCATCGGCGACATTTTGAATATGAGTAAGCTTCGTTACGGACGAGTCATTATAATGACCGATGCTGATGTTGACGGTTCGCACATTAGAACCTTGCTTTTAACTTTATTTTACCGCCATTTTCCCGAAATGATCAAAAATGGCAATTTATTTATCGCTCAACCGCCTTTATACTCTTTAAGCCGAGGTAAAATTAAGCAGTACGCTTACAATGACGAACAGAAAGATAAGTTTATTAAAAAAGTCGGCGAAGGAGTAGCAGTTCAGCGCTATAAAGGATTAGGTGAGATGACGCCAATTCAACTTTGGGAGACGACGATGAATCCCCAAAACCGAGTATTGCTGAAAGTCAGTGTTGAGGATGCCGAAAAAGCCGATGAAATTTTTTCCATGCTTATGGGTAATGAAGTTGGTCCTAGAAAGCGTTTTATTCAAACTCATGCTAAATATGTAAAAAATTTAGATATTTAAATAGAAAAATTCTAAATTCTAGATACTAAATTCTAAATAAAAATTAAGAAATCTTATGAAAAAGAAAAACCGTAAAAAACTTATTAAAATTAGAAGTCAAGTTGACCCGACTAACCCTTATTTAGAAACCCAAAAAGAACACAAAAAATGGTACAATGTTTGGGAAATGGGCAAACAGCGCGGCAAACCCAAAGCCGTTCCGCCAAAAGCATTAAAGAAAAAAGGTCAATTTATTAAACACCAGCATCGGTAAGGAATAGTTTACATGGAAAATAATTCTTTAGATAAATCCCAAAATAATGAGGAAAAAATAGAAGAATCTGCAAAAATAGAGGAGGAAAATTCTTCTAATATTAATGATCTTAAAGATGAAAAAACCGCTTTTGGACTCATAAGACCGCGGATTTTAGAAAATGAAATGCGCGAATCCTATTTGGATTACGCCATGTCAGTGATTATCGCCCGCGCTTTGCCTGATGTCCGCGATGGCCTAAAACCAGTCCATCGCCGAGTTCTCTATTCAATGCATGAGTTGGGACTTTCCCCCCAAGGGAAATATCGCAAATCCGCCACCGTGGTCGGTGATGTTTTAGGCAAATATCATCCTCATGGCGATATCGCAGTTTACGATACTTTGGTAAGATTAGCCCAGGATTTTTCAATGCGGCAAAAATTGGTTGATGGACAGGGCAATTTTGGCTCGATGGACGGCGATGCCCCGGCAGCCATGCGTTATACTGAATGTCGTCTGACTGCCGCCGCCTTGGAGATGATGGCTGATATAAATAAAGAAACCGTTGATTTTACGCCTAATTATGACAATACCAGAGTTGAGCCTAAAGTCTTGCCAGGACGGCTGCCAAATTTGTTAATTAACGGTTCGATGGGGATCGCCGTCGGCATGGCAACAAACATCCCGCCCCATAATTTAGAGGAAGTCTGCCAGGCAATTTGTTATTTGATTGATTGTCCGGATTGCGCAATCGAAGATTTGATGGATTATATCAAGGGTCCGGATTTTCCCACCGGGGCGGAAATTTATGGATTAGAGCAAATTAAAACCGCCTATGCTACCGGCAAGGGCGCAATTGTCATGCGGGCAGTAGGAAAAATCGAGGAATCCCGGCGCAGTTTTCGGATTATTATTTCCGAAATTCCCTATCAAGTGAATAAAGCGGAAACAATTGCCAAAATCGCTGATTTAGTAAAAGAAAAAAAACTTGAAGGAATTACTGATATTCGCGATGAATCCGACCGAAAAGAAGGCGTGCGAATTGTCATTGAATTAAAATCCAACGCTTATCCCAAAAAAATTCTTAATCGCTTATATGAATTAACTAACCTTCAAACTACCTTTTACACCAATATGCTTGCTTTAGTTGATGGTCTTCAGCCGCGGGTTTTGACTTTAAAAAATATTTTAGAAGAATATCTTAAACATCGAAAAATAGTTATTCGCCGGCGCACCCAATTTCTTTTGCAAAAAGCCAAAGAGCGAGCTCACATTTTAGAAGGTTTGCGAATCGCTTTAAAATCAATTGAAGAGGTAATCTCTTTGATTAGGAAATCTCATGATCGGCAAGAGGCAGGCAAGAAATTAAAATCAAAATTCAAGCTTACCAGTCAGCAAGTTGACGCCATTTTAGAGATGAGACTAGCCGCCCTGGCAGCATTGGAACGAGAAAAAATTGAGCAAGAATACCAAGAAAAACTAAAAGAAATTCAAGATTTTCAAGCAATCTTGACCGACGAAAAAAAGATTTTGCAAATTATTAAAAAAGAACTCAAAGTTCTCATAGAAAAATATGCCACTCCCCGTAAGACGAAAATTTATCCCGAATCCTTGGGCAAATTTTCCGCTGAAGATTTAATTCCTCAAGAATCGGTAATAATTATTTTAACTAGAGGAAATTACATTAAAAGGATGCCAGTGGGCTCATATCGAAGTCAAATTCGCGGCGGAAAAGGCGTCATTGGCATGGAGACTAAAGAAGAGGATATGATTGAACATTTAATTTCCGCCGATACCCATGATGATATTTATTTCTTTACTGATCGGGGGCGGATTTTTCACACTAAAGTTTTTGAGATTCCTTCGGCCTCAAGACATGCAAAAGGCCAAGCAATTGTTAACATATTACAAATTTCTCCCGAAGAAAAGGTTACCGCTATGATTACCCTTTCTAAAAAAGACAGCCAAGAATATCAATATATCCTTTTGGCAACCACTAAAGGAATTGTTAAAAAAACTCCGCTTGCTTTATATAAAAAGATTCGCCAAACCGGGATTATGGCAATTAAACTTAAAAAAGATGATCGCCTTTCATGGGTGAAAGTGACCACCGGCTCTGACAGTATCTTTCAAGTTTCCGCTAAAGGACTATCAATTTTTTATAATGAAAAAGATATTCGGCAAATGGGTCGGACCGCTGGCGGGGTAAGAGGAATTCATCTAAGAGAAAACGACTATGTTGTGTCTACCGATGTCATCCTGGCAGGAGAAGAATCGCAAACCAATGCCTTAATTGTTTTAGAAAAAGGTTTTGGCAAGCGAACACCTTTGACATATTTTAAAAAACAGCTTCGCGGCGGGGTGGGGATGAGGGCGGCAAATGTTACCTCGCGCACCGGCGGCATCGTGGGAATGAAGTTAGTCTTTGCCAACGATTATGATTTAATTTTGGCTTCTTTAAAAGGTCAGATGATTCGGATGGCGCTCTCATCGGTTAAAAAGCTCCAGCGCGATACTCAGGGAGTAATCTTAATGCGCTTAAATGCTGGGGATAAAGTCACTTCGGTGACGGTAATTCAAAAGGAAAAACTGGAAAAAGAATTAGATGAACGGGGGGATGAGAAAGGTAAACCTCAAGAATTTTTGGAAGAAAAGGTAGAGAAACAATTGGATAATGAAATTGATCAAGATGAAGGCAAAGAGAAAAATGAGAGGAAAAATAAAGGCAACGCGCAGCAAGACGAAGATGAAAAAAAAGATCAGCCAGCAGAAGGAAAAACCGGCAAGTTGCCCGATTGGGCTAAAGCCCATCGGGATTCCTGGCGCGAGCCTTCTGTTTCAAAAATCCCTAAAAATATTAAAGTTAGGGATTATAAAAAAGAAGAAAAAAGCAAAAAAGCAAAATCCGATTTGGATAAAAAAACTCCCTTGAATCCGCCGTCGGCAAAACCGCCAAAATCAGAACCACCGCTTAAACCGTCCAAATCGGATGAGCCCAACTACTGGGGCGGACAGCTTTGATCATTAGTTCTATTTCCCCGACCTCTAAGGTCTAATCTGGGAATTGGGGCTTTTTTAAAATGAGAAGGCCCCCTGCCAGTCGGCGGGGGGCCTGGGGGATCGTTCTGTGTTTGCTTACTTCCAGAGGA
>JBBUEO010000028.1:0-5587 GCA_038056915.1 Patescibacteria group bacterium | reverse complement strand
TACTCGCCGTTTTCGACGGCGGCAAAAGAGGTTCTCTTTCCAACTTTTCCTAACCTCTAAGGTTAAACCTTAGAATATTGAGTAAATTAAATAGAATCTCCTATTGCCAACTTCGAAAACTGATTAATTATACCATATTTCCCTTTAAAAGTCAATAGGCTGAGATATTTTTTAAACATCCTTGCTATTTTCTCCTTAAAATGATAAACTGAATTTATCATGGCAAGAAGAAAAACACGAAAATTAAGCAAAAAGGAAGAAAAAGCGGCTAAAAAAAGCCTCGATGCTGATTATAAAAAGAGCCCTCAAAATATTCAGACCAGTCAGGAGAAACCGAAAGCGGAAATTATTGAAGTGCCGACAGTTTTAACGGTTCGCGAATTCGCCGATAAACTTAGAGCCCCGGTGACCGAGGTGATTGCCACTTTAATAAAAAACGGGGTGATGGCGACAATTAACGATCAGATTGATTTTGACACAATGGCGATTATAGGCGATGAACTCGGCTTTGAAATTAAATCCGAAATAAAAGAACAAAAAGCCCCCGAAAAAATCGCTCCTACCAAAAAAAATCTTCTGCCCCGGCCGCCGGTGGTAACAGTTATGGGTCATGTTGACCATGGCAAAACTAAACTTTTAGACGCCATTCGCCAGACTGATATAATTTCCACCGAAGCCGGCGGCATCACCCAACATATCGGCGCCTACCAAGTAATGGTAAAAACTGAAGAGCAAAAACCCAAAACCACTAAAGCTATCGAGAGAATAATCACTTTTTTAGATACTCCGGGTCATGAGGCCTTTTCAGCCATGCGGGCTCACGGCGCCAATATCACTGATATCGTGGTTTTGGTGGTGGCGGCCAACGACGGGGTCAAACCCCAAACCATTGAGGCGATAAACCATGCTAAAGTTGCTAAAGTGCCGCTGGTGGTGGCATTGAATAAAATTGATTTACCCGACGCAGATATTCAAAAAACCAAACGCCAGCTGGCTGACAATGATTTGGCCCCGGAAGAATGGGGCGGGAAAACACCGATAGTGGAAGTTTCCGCCAAAACCGGTAAAAATATCAAAGAACTTTTAGAGACAATTTTGTTGGTGGCGGATTTGGCGGAATTTAAGGCTGATCCAGGGCTCCCTGCTTCAGGGGTAGTGATTGAGTCCCATATGCAGTCCGGCCGAGGACCAATTGCCACCGTTTTAGTCCAGGAAGGAACTTTGAGAGTTGGCGAGCCATTAATTATTGGTCAGACCTACGGAAAAATACGGCTAATGGAAAATTATCTGGGTAAAAAAGTCACAAGCGCTGGACCATCAACACCGGTTCGAATTTCTGGATTGGCTTCCCGGCCAAAATTCGGAGCCCGCTTTTTGGTGGTTCACGATGAAAAAACTGCCCGAGAGCTTACTCGCACCAAAACCATCAAGCGGAAAGTTTTGTCGATCGGCGAACTTTCCCAAGATATTAAAGAGGGGAACATTAAAGAATTAAAAATTGTCCTTAAAGCCGATGTCTCTGGTTCTTTGGAGGCAATTGCCAATTCCTTGAAAAATTTAGCTGATAAAGAGGTCAAAATAAATATTATTCATCAAGGAGTCGGTGATATTTCTGAATCTGACATCAATATGGCAGTCGGGGCAAAAGCCTTAGTAATTGGTTTTAAAGTTAAAGCCAGCCCAGATGTGATGAATTTAGTAACAAGAGAAAATGTCAAAATATCTTTATATGAAATTATTTATCAATTATTAGATGATCTTACTTTAGCATTATCTGGGCTTTTAGAACCCGAGTTTTTCGAGCTGGAAATCGGTCGGCTGGAAGTTTTGGCTGTCTTTCGAACCGCTAAACAAGAAAAAATTATTGGCGGAAAGGTAATTGCCGGCAAAATCGAAAATGGTGCCCAAGGTAAAATTGTTCGGGATAAAGAAACTATTGGCGAGGGAAAAATTATTTCTCTTGAACAAAACAAAAAAGATACTTCCGAAGTGGCAAAGGATTTTGAATGCGGGCTTAAAATCCAAACGCCGACAAAAATATTAGTCGGCGATACCTTGGAAGCATATAAAAAAGAGGAAAGGGTGCGCAAACTGGGGGAGTAAGATTTTGCCTTGACTTTCTTTTTTAATGTTCTAAACTGGAAGATGTCATCTGAATTACAAAAAGGATGGAGATTTTTAAAAGATTTAAGGAAAAAGTTAATTCCAAAAGAGAATTATATTTTCGGTATCTTCGCAATCGCATACCAGAAAATTTTTTTGATTTTTTTCAAAAGAAAATTGTTCCCTATCTTTCAATCGGTTTAGTTGCTGCTTTCACCTTAATTGCTGATGTTGCTCAAGCGGCGGAAAATAATCAATATTATGTACCAGAAGAAGAGCAAGTAATAATGTCGCCGGCAGAAATTGCTGAGGTGGTGACCGAGGTTGGTCCCTATACCGAGCAAATTAGTGAAGATCCCTTAACTGTGGCTTTAGCGGTTGAAAACGAAAATTTTTTAGATAAACCGCAGCTGGCAACCACCGAAATCACTGCCGAAGAGGCCAAACCTAAAGAAGAAAAAAGAACCAAAACTATCACTTATACGGTTGATGAGGGGGATACTTTAAGCAAAATTGCTTGGACCTACGGGCTTAAAGTCGCCTCAATTAAATCAGTCAATAATATAAGTTCTGATACCATCAAGTCCGGACAGCAACTTAAGTTGCCACCGCAAGATATTGCTCCAAAAGCTTTAGCCAGCTTAAAACAAAAACCCACGGTGGTGCCTTTTTCTGGGACTTTTAGACGGCCAACTTCCGGCTGGGCGGTTTCTCAAGGTTTTGGTCGAACCAGTTTCGAGCGTTTTCACGACGGGGTTGATTTAGATAGGCGTTCGGGAACGACTATTTTTGCTTCTGCTTCTGGCAAAGTGGTGCGCGCTTCCCGCGGCTGGGGCGGGGGCTTTGGCAACCATATTATTATTGATCACGGCGGCGGCTGGCAGACACTTTATGGTCATATGTCGAGTTTTTCGGTTGGGGTAGGCCAGTGGGTAAATCAAGGCCAAATAATTGGTATTATGGGCAATTCCGGCTGGTCAACCGGGGTGCACGTTCATTTTCGGATTACTAAAAACGGCACGCCCTTGAATCCGATGAATTACCTTTAAAATGAAGTTTTAACCACTAATTTACTATTCACGAATAGACGCTCATTGAAAGTTGATTATTCGCGGTGATTAGTGAAAATAAATTCGTCGGAGGGATTTCAATATTTATTATGTTAACTGATGAAGCGACAATTAGAGTCATTGCCGGCAAAGGCGGAGACGGTTTGGTTTCTTTTCGCCGAGAAAAGTATGTTCCTAAAGGCGGCCCTGACGGCGGATCAGGTGGAAAAGGCGGCGACGTTTATTTTATTGCTGACAATCGTTTCCATTCGTTAGCTGAATTAGCCCGCAAAAAGCAGTGGCGAGCTCAAAATGGTCAAAACGGCAAGCCTAAAAGACAGACCGGTAAAAATGGCCAGGATTTAGAAATTTTCGTCCCGCCCGGGACAATTATTAAAGATCTAAAAAATCCGCCAGAAAAAATAATTTGCGATTTAACCAAAGAGAACCAAAAAATACTCGTCGCTCGCGGCGGTCGGGGCGGCTGGGGAAATTATCGTTTTGCTACCGCTACTTCCCAATCCCCTGCTTTTGCCCGCGATGGCGATAAGGGAGAAGAGCGGCATCTGGATTTAGAGTTGAAACTGATTGCTGAAATTGGCTTAATTGGTCTTCCCAATGCCGGAAAATCAACCCTGCTTTCTCGGATTTCCCGAGCTCGGCCAAAAATTGCTGCTTATCCTTTTACCACTTTGGAGCCAAACTTAGGAGTGGTCAAAATTGATTCTCAGGAATTAATCGTCGCTGATATTCCCGGCTTAATTGAGGGTTCGTCAAAGGGCAAAGGGCTTGGGGATAAATTCTTACGCCACATTGAGCGGACAAAAATATTGGTTCATTTGATTGATATAAATAGCGATGATATCGGTCGTGATTATAAAATTATTCGAGAGGAACTTAAAAATTGGAATCCTTTATTGCTTGAGAAAAAAGAAATTGTCGTATTGACTAAAGCCGATACGATGACTAAACTTGCCAGCCAAAAAATTGCTGACCGTCTAAAAGCTGAAATTGGCAAAAATATATTCGCAATTTCCGCCGTAAGCGGCGAGGGAATTGAGAAACTTTTGAGAATTTTTATCGAATAATTAAAAAAACTATTGAATTTTTATCCACCTATTGCAATTATTGTCAATATGTGCTATAGTAATAATGAAGTTTTTGCTTGTTAGGTTTGTTAAAGCTCTCTTTAATAAGTCCGGCTAAGTAAGAAACTTGGTCGAAAAATAAGTTAATAGGATTTGAAAAATGCAGAACAAAATTTATGTCGGCAATCTCTCTTATTCAATTGACGATGCCAAACTCAAAGAGCTTTTCTCTTTGGAAGGATTAGAAATCTCCGAAGCGAAAGTCATCACTGATAAGTTCAGTGGTCGCTCAAAGGGTTTTGGTTTCGTCACTTTTGCCAAAGATGAAATGGCTCAAAAAGCCATTTCGGAAATGGAAGGCAAGGAAGTTGATGGCCGAGCATTGAAAGTCAATATTGCCAGACCGATGGAAGAAAGACCTTCTTCCGGCAGAGGTTTCAACCGAAATTTCCGCTAAAAATCATTGGTCAAACTGGTAAAATCCAAAAACCGCTGTCAAAGGCGGTTTTTGGGTGGATAAAGATATTTGAATTATTAGCGTATATACAATTAAAAATACAACCTCACACAGGGCGGAATTTAGAAGTTAAAATTACTTTATATTATTTGGAAAACGAGTATTATAAAAATAAGGATTAAAAAATCTCTTAGCATCTCTTAGCTAAAATTTATTCTAATGGCTCAAGCCATGAGCCGTTGGAAATTAATAAGGGGAAAATAGATGGAAATTCATCAGGAAATATTTAAATTATTAGGGATTGATTTAGATATTGAAAAAGAAAGATCGTCAGGAAAGGCGGCTTTGGCGGACCAAAATCAGCTTCAAGCCGCTCAAAAAAACGGCTATGATTTTTCGGTTTTTATCCCCGGGCAAATTTCCCGAGAGGAAATTATTAAGAAAGTCCAAGCTTACTTATCAAACAGCATTCTTGGAGCAATAAATTTTTATACCCAAGACTATCTTTATTCAAAAGCGGCTTTAAAACCTTTGCGTCCAAAAAATCTTTATCAAATTTTGCTCAAGTCTCAAAAAGAAGTCAGCGCAGCCCACCCTCAAACAGCCGGGAAAAGTTTCGACCAGTGCCAAGAAATTTTAGCTCAAACCAATAAAACAGATCCTATTCTCAATCTTAAAGGACTAACTTTGGAGGAGTATTTAATAGCCCAAGTCAATTTATTTAATCAAAAAAGAGATTGGTTTGAGGCGGCCACCACTTCTTGGCTTTTGGAAGAGCAAATTAATACTGTTCAAAATCCCAACAGTTGTCTTAGGGCTTATTTTCGAGTCAATGCCATCGGCGTGGGAGCTTGTCCGGTAAAAAGTTTTCGTCCCAAACGCGGGGCGCG
>JBBUEO010000027.1:0-7266 GCA_038056915.1 Patescibacteria group bacterium | reverse complement strand
CGAATAGCAGTGTTAGATCTGATCTTATTTAATCAGAAAGATCTTAAATTGTCAAGCAAATTTGTTTTATTTTCCTCTTTTGACGTAGTAAAAATTTTGATATAGTAAAAATAGAAAAATATTATCAATAAAAGTAGCAAAGATATTGTGAGACACAAAGATAGAAATATAATAGTTAAGATTAAGAAAAGTAAATAATTCAAATCAAATTCGGGTATTTTCGACGATCGCGGAAATGTCGGTATAATATTAACCTGTTAAAATACAAATAAGAAAATACCAATAATAACATACAAATTAAAAAATACAAGTCATTGTTAATTACAAATAATAAAATGAAAAGACGTTCGCTTTCAGAAAAAATTTTAATTGTTATTGATGGTTTTATCAAAGAAAATGCCGCCGTTTGGTATCCCTATAAAGGTTTTGGGAGATCATTTAGAAAATATCGAGGCAGTTTTTCGAAGGCTCTTTATGAGTTAAAAAGACGCGGCTATCTTGAAGAAATTGAAAATCATGGTGAACGTTCCCTCAAATTAACTTCTAAGGGTAGATTGAGACTTATCAAAAAGAAATTATTGAAGAAGTGGGATGGCCAATGGCGTATTATCGCTTTTGATATACCAGAGAAAAGAAGAAAAACTCGAGATCTTTTTCGTTTTAAACTGGATGACTTAGGTTGTCGTCCGATTCAGAAATCAGTTTGGATTACACCTCAAGATATATCAGGGGAATTAGAGGAGCTAATTATTTTATTAAATCTTAGATGTTGTGTAGATTATTTTGTTTCTCAAGCTCTTACTAATGAAGAAAAGTATCTTAAAATGTTTAAAATTCGCCAGTAAATTATTTCCATTGAGATTTCTCAAAAAATTTATCAAATCAATCTCCAGTCAATTAACAGGTTGAAATATTCGTTGAAAATTTGCGATCGTGGAAATATTGGTATAGATTAAGTCTGTAATTTGAGATAATTTTTAATTATGATTGATTATGATAGTTCTTATGGAATCTTCGGTTAGGTTTTTTTAAAAATTTATTATTATTTAAGAACATTTTTTCAAAGAATTGATTTTTTTGTATTATTCGCCATATGGTTTGAATGAATTTTAATGTTAGAGTAAAGAAAAAAGGGAAATAAATGGACGAAATAGACCCTAGCACAACGACTTCCTGTCAAACGGACTGCGTCCTGTTATGACAGGAGCGTCGTATGCGGGGCAGGAGAAATTAAGTATGGACGAAGTTGAGGAAATTAAAAGACGTTTAGATATCGTGGAGCTTATCTCTACCTATCTAACTTTAAAAAAAGCCGGCGCCAATTACCGGGCCTTGTGTCCTTTTCATCAAGAAAAAACGCCCTCTTTTATGGTCTCCCAGGAAAAGCAGATCTTCAAATGTTTTGGCTGCAACGAAGGCGGCGATATTTTTTCCTTTGTGATGAAAATGGAAAATTTAGAGTTTGGCGAGGCCTTAAGGATGCTGGCTGATAAAGCTGGCGTAAAGTTAAAAACAAGACATCCCGAACCAGAAAAGACCAAAGAACATAAAGTCCGGCTTTACAAAATTAATCATTTTTCCACACTGGTTTTTCAAAAAATCTTGCTTTCCCATCCAGCCGGCAAAGCGGCTTTAAAATATCTGCAAAATCGGAAAATTACCCTCGAGACGATTAAAGATTTTCAACTCGGCTATGCCCCCAAAGCCAAAATATTATCCCAATTACTGTTAAAAAAGGGCTTTAATCCAAACGAGATTGTGGCGGCCGGTTCGCCCGATCGGTTTTTTAATAGGATTATTTTTCCGATTTTTGATAATCTTGGCAATATAGTCGGATTTACTGGCCGAGCGATGGAAACTGGCCAGGAGCCAAAATATCTCAACACCCCGGAAACGACTATTTTTCATAAAGGCCGCACCCTCTATAATCTTCATCAAGCCCGGGGACCAATCAAGCAAACCAAAGCAACTATTGTGGTTGAAGGTCAGATGGATGTGATTGCCTCCTATCAGGCAGGAGTCAAAAATGTCGTCGCCTCTTCGGGGACGGCTCTGACCGAAGAACATCTGGTAATTTTAAGCCGCTACACCCCAAATATTATTTTTGCCTTTGATACCGACAGCGCCGGCGAGCTGGCGGCCAAAAAAGCCTACCAACTAGCAATTGTTTTGGGGATGAATGTCAAGATGGTCTTGTTAGGCGATTTTAAAGATCCGGGAGAAATGATTGCTTCAAATCCAAAATTATGGCCAGAGGCAGTCAACAAAGCGGTTGGGATTATTGACTGGTATTTTAATTTAGCTTTTGAAAAAAGAATTGCCAAAGGAAAAACCGAAGCGCTTTTATCTTCAGAAAAAAAAGAGATTGCCCGGGAGATTTTACCGATTATAAAAATTATTCCCGATAAAATTGAGCAGGCCCATTTTGTCAATTTATTGGCAAAAAGACTTTCAATTAATGAAGAGGCAATTTTTGATGTCTTAGAAAATCTGGCAAAAGCAAAATCGCCAGAGAAAAAACCGGCTTTGCCAAAATTGAAACCTGCTTTAACTTATGAAGGATTGCTCTTGGGGATTCTCCTTTGGCAACCGGCAAAAATAAAAGAAGTCGCCAGCAAAATCAATCTTGAAGATTTTAATGACCCGGAAATTAAGGCAATTTACAAAGAGCTTCTTTTGAGGTATAATCAAGAAAAGAAGATTAATTTAGCAGAATTCAAAGAAAGTCTATCATATCAGCAGAAGATTTTTCTTGATTTGATAATTTTAGAGGTGGAATATCTTTACAAAGTTGATGAAGATAAGCTCGAAGAAGATCTAAAACAGACCTTAAGTCATATGAAAAGCAGTCAAAAAGAAGCTTTAAAAATATTTTACGCTCAAGAAATAAAAAAAGCCGAAGAAAAAAAGGACTATTCGAAATTAAAAAAATTAATAAAGGAATTTCAAGATGCCCTCAATTGATAAATCCTAAATCCTAAATTCTAAATCCCAAACAAATGAATAAAATAAAAAATTCCAAATCCAAAATTCCCCAAGCAAAAAAAGCCAAAGAAATTGTTGTTAAATTTCCCCAAGAAATTGAGGCCCTTTTCGATAAAGGCCGTCAGCACGGGTTTGTGACTTTTCAGGAAATCCTGCAAGTTTTTCCCTTGCCTGAGAAAAAAATATCTCTTTTAGACGCGATTTATGATGAGTTTTTCCAAAGAGGAATTGACATTAAAGAAGGCAAGAAATTTTTAGAAATTGAAGATACCCCGACCCAAAAAGTCAGCGAGTTGAAAGATATTTCCGATGATTCGGTGAGAATGTATTTAAGAGAAATCGGCCGGATTGCCCTTCTGAAGACTGAAGACGAGATTAAACTGGCCAAAAGAATTGAGGTCGGCGATGAAACTGCCAAAAGAAAACTGGCGGAAGCAAACCTGCGTTTAGTGGTTTCGATCGCTAAAAAATATATTGGTCGGGGGCTGTCTTTGTTGGATTTAATTCAAGAAGGAAATACCGGACTTTTAAGGGCGGTCCAGAAATTTGACTGGCATAGAGGTTATAAATTTTCAACTTATGCCACCTGGTGGATTCGCCAGGCAATTACCCGGGCAATTGCCGATCAGTCGCGAACGATCCGCATCCCGGTCCATATGGTGGAAACCATCAATAAAATGATTCGCACCCAAAGACAATTGGTTCAGGATTTGGGCCGGACGCCTCTGCCGGAAGAAATTGCCGCGGAAATGGGCTTGCCAATCGAAAAAGTTGAGCATGTTTTGAAAATTTCTCAAGAAACAGTTTCCTTGGAGACGCCGGTAGGGGAGGAAGAAGACTCCCGTTTGGGTGATTTTATTGAAGATAAAGTTTCCCTTTCGCCGGAAGAATCAGCGATTTATCAGTTAATGAAGGGTCATATCGGGGAATCTTTAGCGATTCTTTCGCCCAGAGAACAAAAGATTTTGAGAATGCGCTTTGGCTTGGAGGATAGCCAGCCCGGACGGACACACACTTTAGAAGAGGTCGGTAAAGAATTTGGGGTAACTCGCGAACGGATTCGTCAAATTGAAGCCAAAGCCCTCCAAAGACTTAAAAAACACGAGCAGACTAAAAAACTGCAGGAATATTTAAAATAGTTCTCATATCGAAAGTTATTTTAGTATGGCATCTAAACATTGCTTTATTGTACTTGTTGTAAATCAATAATTATTGATTTATGATAGAAACAAAAGGGGGTCACGCCATTATGGCAAAGGACGAACATCAATGTCCCGGACACGCGCCCTTGGAGCCTGTCGAACAAGATGGATCCCTTCGGTGGCGTTGCCAGTTGTGTAAGCGTGTCTATCGTCTTATCATCTGTTCTGACTTGGATGCTCCTCGTGTTGATGGCGACAAGACGCGTTCTAGTTTCCCCCGACTAGCCGAAGTAATAGGATCGGCAGGGTCTTGACTACTTGTTCTTCTTCACCGAGATGGCTGCCGGATGAATAATCCGGAATAGGGTTCATTATGCGTCTGACAACACCTGTCAGGCCGAACTGCACTCATCTGGGAGGATCGACTTGATCCTCCCTTTGCCGTTAAAGTTTATTAAAATTCAGATAATTGTCTTTAAGATCTCTTTTATTTATAATATCGATAGGAAGTTTGATGAAAAAGAGCCAACTAATTTTGTCAGGGAAAATTTTAAAGGTTTTGGGAAAAATTGCCCTTGTTGTTTTAGCATTCAGTTTTTTAGGGACTTGGGAACCTAACAAGCTGCCAAAACAAGTTTTAGCCGAGCAGAATCTCCAATCAGGAATCCAATATGACGATTTTCATCTAATAATTCCCAAACTTAATCTTCAAGCGCCGATTATCGCTGATGTTGACGGTCAAAATAAAAAGATTTATTTCAAAGCGTTAGAAAATGGAGTGGCTCATTTTAAAGGGACAGCCAAGCCGGGCGAGGGTTCGAATATTTTTATCTTTGGTCATTCGTCCTTTTACCCTTGGAGCCCCGGCGATTATAAAGAAATCTTTCGTTCTTTAGAGAATCTCCAAGAAAACGACGAAATTATTATTTGGCATCAAAAAAAAGAGTATAAATATTATGTCTTTGAGACAAAAGTAGTTGACCCTGACGAAGTGAAATTTTTAAAGCCAACTACTCAAGAACAGGTGACCTTGATGACTTGCGTCCCGCCCGGAACCACCCTCAAACGTCTAATTATTATCGGCAAACCCAAATAAGACTGGATTAATTGTTTTTAGTAGAGCTCCAAAGGATTAAGCCAGCTAGCAAGTTCTCCTTGATTTTGGACATAACCGCGAAAGTTAACTTGGTTATTTTTAGTAACGGCAAAATGAAGATGTCTTCTTTCGCCGTCGGTTTCCGGGCTTTCGCCGGTGCCAAGTATTGCTATTTGTTCTCCTTGGCTAACTTTTTTATTAATTTCAGGGAGACTTGCTGGTCGGAGATGGCCGTAAAGGGCGGTATACTCTTGGTTCTGATAAGTAAATTTTAAAATTGCCACCCCGCCGTAGCCATTGACAGTATTGGCATAAACAATCGTCCCATCAGCGATTGCCAGAACAGGAACATCGGTAGTAACATCTTCATATTCGACATCAACGCCGGTATGAAAGCCGGTAAATCTTTCCGGGCTTACCGGTGAATTTTGCGGACTAATAAAAATCCCAAAAGGCTTTTTGGTAATTCTTTCTTTAAATTGAGCAATTGGGGGTGATAAAGTATTCGTTGATAAAGTTGGCGAGACTTGAGTGGTTAAGACAGGGGATGGGGAAATATTAGGCGGAGACTTTGGAGCCGATTTTTTTTGAGAAAAATTTCTATATAAAAAAAAGCCGGCAATGGCAATCAATAAGATAATAAAGAGGGTGACCAAGATGAATTTTTTCATTTGCTTGGATCGGATCTCCCCGTTGCTGAAGATTTTCTAAAATTATTAACTGATTATGAATACTGGAACTCGGTTAAACAGAAGATGGCGTTTTTGCAAGTGGCCTAAAGGACAACGATTTGTAACCTCAAAGATATTATTTCGTAAAAAGAATTTTTCCAGTTTCAGCACTGATATCGATTCGCGTTGACAGTGCCTGTTGGACTTTATTGTAATAGTTCTCCGAAACATGATAGACAAAACGCCAAATAAAGTTTTGCCCAACTTTATTAGTCAGCGTAGCGAAATATTGACTATTTGAATTCGGATATTTTTTATCGAAAGTATCAAAGGTTGGTTTAGCAATTTCTAATGCTTGATACAGATCAATTTGCCATTTCTCAACAGGGATTGGATTATCGCCATCCACCATTTTAAGCGTAGTTTTAGTGACTTTGTATTCTCCTGTCTTTGGCACAATAGATATTACAATATCGAATTTTTCATTTGAATCATGAAAAGTAAAGGTATTATTGAGAATATTTTCGAATTGAAATGAACCTTTCTCATCACTTATTACTACAGTATATAGCTTGGGATTAGCAGAATATTTTTTTATAACTTCAACTGCTTTCTGATTTTGCTCCATAATAGAGTCTTGACTGGATAATGGGAATATTCCTGATGCCACTTGTTCCTCTTTAATCGGATTTGAAGTCGAATTGGTTTGACTTTTATGTGTAGAATTTAAAGCCACCAATACCATCGCCCCAATAATACCCAGCAGAGAGAACCCAACAAAAATAATAATTAGAATTCTAACAAACACAATCGCCGGTTCTTTTGATTTCCAAAAAGAAACTTTTTGTTGCGGTTGATTCTGAATCGATGGAGTGTTATTTTGATTCATTAGTTTTCCTAATCTATCTATCTAAATAATCCTTGAGCATTGTTCTTAGAGTGGTTTTACCTTTAGTTGTTTTAAAATAAAGTTCTCTTCTTTTAGCATCTGATTTTTCTAAGTAAGCTTCATAGAATATTAATTTTATCGGTAACTTATATCTTGTTGAAAAATTTTCACCTTTTTTATGGCTTGCAATGCGTTGTTTTAGGTTGGTAGTGTAACCTACATATAATGAATTATCTTTTAATGATTGCAAAACATAAACATAGTAAAATTTACTATTCATATATTTATTGTAATCTGAAAAACCCTGAACTACTCACTATCGCTCGAGTACAGGGCATAAACCAAGCTCTAATTAAAATGGCTTGCCATAAATCAGACCGCTCATGTTATTCTGAAAGGATTTCTGATAACAGGAAGGGCTTGGTTTATGGCTCCCCGGGTCCGATTCGAACGGACAACCCACTCCTTAACAGGGAGTTGCTC
>JBBUEO010000026.1:0-16444 GCA_038056915.1 Patescibacteria group bacterium | reverse complement strand
TGGGAATCGGTTTATAAGGTGCCGACCTTGACGGAAATTCTCTTTCTTATCTTAGTCGGCTCAGCGGTTTTTCTGGGGGTAAGAACCGGAGTGATTAAGATCAGAAAACCTGCCTCGTCGGCAGGCGGGAACGGCAAGATTGATCCGAAAGATATTATTGACCCGCCACAAAAACAATTACCGATTGAAAATAATCTGCGGAATAACCATCAAAAAAGTTTTTCGAAATGCGAAATGCGAAATGAGGAAAGAAAAACAAGGTCGATTGATGGAATCACTTTAAGAGAAAATTCTAAATCCTAAATACGAAATACTAAACAAATCACAATGAGCCAAATTATAAACAATAAATTCTACGACCTGGAAGAAAGAACCTTTAAGTTTGCCCAAGACATTATCAGATATGTTAGAGGTTTGCCGAAAACTGTAAGCAATATTGAAATTGGCAAACAGTTAATCAGATCAGGGTGTTCCGTCGGTGCAAACTATATTGAAGCGAACGAATCCTTGGGTAAAAAAGATTTTTTCATGAGAATCAGAATCTGTAAAAAAGAAGCTAAAGAAAGTCGTTATTGGTTAAAGCTAAGTGAGCCCAATGTAAGCCAATTAAAAGAAAAAGGCCGACTAATTCAAGAAACCAACGAATTGATGAAAATTTATGGCTCAATCGCCGAAAAAGCAAAAAGTTTAAAACATTGAATTAGTGAGATTTAAAAATGAATAAAATTCTAAATTCTAAATCCGAAATCCTAAACAAATTACAAATTATAAATTATAAACCTGTTTGGAATTTAATATTTAGAAATTGTTTAGAAATTAGAATTTAGTGCTTAGAATTTAAAAAATAAAGAAATATGGACAGTAGATTTCTTGCCACAATTATCATCTTCCCGATTTGGCTGACGCTGGTGCTGGTATTTCGCCGACATCGCCAGTGGCTTTTCTATTACTTAACCGCCGCTTTTGGCTTAACTTTACAGCTGGTCTTTTTGGCGGAGTATTTTGGAATTGATCAGCTCTTAGTCAATATCGCTAGCTTTCATGTTCACCTGATAAGCAAATATCTTTTTCACCTGCCGATGGAACTGTTGACTAACGGCCGGTTTCAGATTATCACTGCTGGCAATTCAAGTATTCTCAAACTGGGCATTGAGTGTTCGGCAATTTTGGAATCAAGCATCCTAATTGCCTTGGTACTTTTTTACCCCTTGTTTAATCCCGGCCAAAAACTTCTCCGAATCACCTTTGGTCTGATCGTAACTTATGTCATCAATATTTTCCGGTTGATGATCATTGTTTTGATGGCTTATAAGTTTGGATCCGACTATATCTTTGTCGCTCACGCCGGGGTAGCCAGAGTTTTCTTCTTCATCTGCGAATTACTTTTATATTGGTATCTGATGACCAAACCGACGGTCAAATCAGTTGGCGAGAGCATCTTGGCTCATGAGCCATTAGAAAAAGTCGCCAAAGTTAGTCACGCCTTGCATCTAAAACATGCTCTTGGCCAATTGACGACCATTATCCTTTTTGTCATCCTGGCAACCTCGAGCTTTGTTTTCAGTTCCGAATGGCAGAAGGCCTTTGTTGGAATAGAGAAAAAACCGCGGCCGATTATATATCAAGAAGAAACTGGTCTGGAAACTGATAAGGAAATTCTTGGCCAAGATATTAAACTTGACCTTTTAGACCAAATTGAGGTGAATAATTTTGCCCCTGGGAATGAATGGCGATACTTCCAAAGTTTCTTGGAAGAGGGCAAAATAAATCTTCAAATCGAGGATCAAAACAGTTTAGAGCCGCTCTTGGTCGAAATTTATCTTAATGACAGCTTTGAGAATCGGGCAATTATAAAGCAGGAAGACTTAAGTTCCAATCGGCAAATTTTTCAAAAATCGATCCCTGTTGAGCGGGATGATATTGTTAATATTAGGATAAGAAATATAGGCAGCTTTGAAACCAGCTTTATCGTCAAAATTTTAAAGGAGACCACCAGTGAACAATAGTTTGTTTATCTTAGCCATTTTCTGGGGAGTCTGGATTATTATTCCAGTGGTTTTTGACGGATTTTTAACTTTTATTTATATGATTTATATTCTCATTAAAGCCCCCAAACCTCATCCTCATCAGCTCGACCCGGGCTTGCTGCCCAAAGTCTCGATCATCATTCCCACCTATAATGAAGAAGAAAACATTAACGAATGTCTTAATTATTTGAAAATCCAAACCTATCCGCAGGAGAAAATTGAGATAATTGTCGTTGACAACGGTTCGACTGATGAGACGAGCGAGATTGTTAAAAGTCATATGAAAGAAATTTGGCAAAATCAGAAATCAGAAATCCGAAATCCGAAACAAATTCAAAATTCTAAATTCGAAAATGGGAACCACAATGGCCTAAATGGCAAACTTAAAGTCGATGGGCAAACTTTCCAGACTAATGGTTTTGGCGGGCTGTTGAGATTAATCGTTCGTTATGAGAAAGGCAAGGCCAAGGCTCTTAATACCGGCATTAAGCTAGCGGGAGGGGAAATTATTATTAATATTGACTGTCGTTCGTTTTTGGCGCCCGATGCCATTTACAATATGGTCGCCAAATTCATCGAATATCCCGAGTACGGTGCTGCCACCGGCAATGTCGAGATTGACTGGAATTTATTGTATGAACGCAAAGCCAATGGTCAATATGTCTTCGATGGCCATGGTCATTATCAGCCGCGTTTTTTATCGCGAAAGGAAAAATTTTTGGGCAAATCCCAGTTTATGGAATATTTGACCTCTTTTCGCATTGGTCGGCAGTTTCAGGACATTACCGGCTCAATCTATACTTTCTCGGGAGCCTTTTCGGCTTTCAGACGCCAAGTTTTGCTAAAATCCCGCCTTTACAGTTCCCGAACCGTGGCGGAAGACACTGATTTGACTTTAGATCTCCATGGTCAAAATGTCCGTCTTGGTTATGCTGAAGAGGCCAAAGCGTTCTTAAAACCAGTGATTTCATTTGAGAAATTCTACGCCCAAAGAATCCGCTGGCACCGGGGACAGATTGAAGTTATTGGCCTTCATCTTGACTTTTACGGCAATTTCCGGCAAGGTTTTGGCCGGGCCTTCTGGCATTCTATTTTGCTTGTGATTGACCATACTTTTGGTTTCCCGAGAATTATCTGGACTTTTCTTCTGCCTTTATTCTTTCTTTTTGGTTATTCAGTGACTTTAATTTTGCAGGCAATAATTTTAATGTATGCTTTTTATGTTTTAGTTGACTTTTTAAACGCCTGTTATTGCTGGCGAATTGCTGATAAAGAAACTCGGCAGAAAATTAAAAACACTTTGCATTACGCCTTTGTAACCCCGATTTTTCGGTTGATTACCTTTTATTTCCGCTTTGCTGCTTACTTGGAGGTTTTAAAAGAGCCGCAAGCCTGGACTACTCCGATTAATCCAATCAAAAGCGTTAAAGGTTATCGTGAAACTGTCCGCGGCGGTTATCAAAAGACAAGCTCATTGGGAAATAAAATCTGGCAAATAATTACCGGCCGAAAAGTTAAGCCCACCATTTATGAGGAGAAAATTGCCGAAATGGACAGTTTTGGTTTGGAAAGAACTGGAGATTTAACAGGGGAACAAAAAGAAATTGTTATTGATACAAATCTTAAACCAGTGAATAACGGCAAAAAAATGGATGGACTGTATCAGTCGTTTGATTACAAAGAAAGATAGAAAAACAAATTAACCTAATTATTCTAAAAGGAGAGAAATATGGAAGAGAAAAAAACTTTTAGCCAAAAAATCTTTGCCCTGCAATGGCTTTGGGGGCCTTTGGGGATTGTGATTTCCTGTGCAATCGGTATTGGCGCGGTAGTTTATTTGTTACGCAATGTCATCTTCCGTGATGGTTTAGCTCCGGGTTCCGATGTGCCTTCTTTTGCCCATACCACCAAAGTAATTTTGGATTATCTAATTGCCAATCATCGTTTTCCGCCAATTGATCTTTCCTGGTATGCCGGCTTTGAACTCCAGGCCGCTCCGCCAATGGTTTATTGGTATTTAGGAATTATTTATCTTATAACCCAAAATTTGGAACTTTCGACGCGGATTTTACACCTTCTCGCCTTGGTGATTATCTTTATGGTAATGTTTTTGGTCATGAAAAAAGAAAAAGCCCCAACCTTAAATGCCTTAATTGCCGCCCTAGTCTTTACCTTCATCCCAGAAAATATGATGAGCATCCAATCTTGGACAAAATTAATTGCCCTTTTTCTTTTGCCAGTGTTATTTTATTTTGCCAATCAGATTTTGAAAAACCCTCAAAATCAATTAAAAAACATTGCTTTAATTGCCGTTGCCATGGGTTTGACGGTTTACAGCCATCCGATGAATGCGGTGGTTTACGCGATTTCTTTGGTTCTTTATGGGATTATCTATAGTTTTTTAGATCAAAAAATGGAATTTCGAAGAATCTTTCTGGTAATTCTCGGTTTAGGTTTAGGGATAGTTTTAGCCAGCAGCTATCTTCTCCCTTTTATTTTTCAGCCGCCGGGAGAAAGTTTTTCTCGGGCGGCTCTTTGGGAATATTCGAGCATTGTCAATCCCGAACAAGTCTTTCAGCTTAAGTCAACTATCTCTCTATTGGGGGGCTGGCTGGTAATCTTAATTATTCCTTTCATCACCCTTTTTCGAACCAGGAATCCTAAAATCACTGCCCTTTATTTAACCGGGATAATTGTTATGCTGATTGCTTTCGCTTATGTTTATCTTCCCTTGGGAGCCATTTTTCCTTTTAAATTATCTTATTCTTATGTTTGGATATATATCACCTGTTTTACTTTGGCTTATGTTTTCGGTATGGCCGTGCCTTTTGGCCCGATTGGAAAATTAAGTCACTATTTCGGACGTTTGGCTTTAGGTATTTTGTTAGCGGTTCTTTTTTATTTTCAGATTTACCAAACCCCCAGTTTTCTTACTTTAAGCAGTCAAAGTTCTTTGCCTTCGGAAATCAAATTAGCCAAATATATTGACAATTTTTCTAATCAAGGCCGGATATTTCAGTCCCATTATCCTTTGGGCAAGTTATCTTGGTCTTTGTGGCTCTTTTCCGGCAAGACCGAGGTTGAAGGACATTATTATGGGGTTTCCAGAGCTGGTAAAGAAATCGCCTTGATGAACGATGCCATTCATAATCAATATCCTGAATATGTTTTGAAAAAATTAAGAAATTTCAATATCCGCTATTTTATCGCTAATCAAATTCTTTTAGGTAAACTGCGTGATCCCCGAACCGGGGATTTTATTGGTCAAAAAATTGTCAAGAAAATCGAGGAAGCCGGCTGGCAAATGCAATACGAAATTAATTTGTATGAAGACCTTAATTCAGCTAAAAAATCGATTGATCGTTTGTATTATTTAGATAACCCTTCAACCTATGTTCAACCTGTTGAAGGGGAGATTTTAGCCATTGGCAAATACGGACCGACTTTGGCGGCCGCGGCTTCACCCTTAAAAATCAATATTCTTGAGGCCAATTCAATTTACTTGGATGATTATGATTTAGATTTTTTAAAACGCTTTAAAGTAATTTTTCTCTACGGGTTTGGCTATCGTAATAAAGATCAAGCCGAACAAATTGCCAAAGATTATGTCAGGTCGGGCGGAAAATTAATCATTGAATTATTCGGGGTAGAAAATAGTAAATTAGAAGAAAATCCCGAATTCCTCGGGGTTACTGGCAATCCGATAAAAATCACCAGTCCTTTAACTATTGAAACAAAAGAAGATGTGAGAAATTTATTGCCAGCTACTTTTGAATTGCCTGGAGAAATTATGGATATCAGAAGCGATGCCATTCTTTCATATAATCCGATGAAGGAATGGAATGCCCTTGAATACTTAAATCTTGATCAATCATTGGCCCGTTTTTCATCAGAAGATGATTTTTACAGCATTTTGGGCTATAAAAATGTCGGGGAAAGTAAGGTTTTTTTTGTCGGCGCCAATATTTTTTATCACCTTTATAATACTCATGATCCAAAAGAGTTGGAGTTGGTTAGTCGTTTGATTAGAAACCTCGCCGGCAGCTCGGATCTTGTCAACAATCATAAGTCATTGTCCGATCAAGACTTTCGAGCAGAAGAGGAAAAATTGAATAATGAATATTGGCGTTTTAAAGTTTCTTCCAAGACTGATCGGTTAGCCTTAATTTCTTTAGCATATTCGCCTAATTGGAGGGTTTATGTTGATTCAAAGCCGGTCAGGGTTTATCAGGCAGAGAATTTAATGGTGGTCAAGCTACCAGCTGGTGAGCATAAACTAGAAATAAAATACCAAAAATCAGTGATTAAAATTTTAAGCACCGCGATATCAATCTTAACCTTTGTCTTTTTAATAAGTCTGGTATTATATAATCAATATATTAAAGCAAAACAAGCTAAAAAAACGCGGTCATTATGATAAACCAAATCAAAAATAAAATCATTCTTATCACTGGCGGGGCCGGGTTTATTGGCTCGCATTTGGCGGAGAAGTTAGCCGCAGACAATCGGTTAATTATTTATGATAATTTCCACCGCAATGTCTTAAAATATACCAATTTACTTGATAATCCCAGAGTAAAAATTATCAAGGGTGATATATTAGATTCGACCAAATTAAGTCAAACAATTGTTGAGGCCAGTATCGTTATTCATATGGCGGCAATTGCCGGGGTGGAAAGCGTAGCAGTTTCCCCTTTAGAAACCCTGGAAATTAATTTAATGGGCACTTACAATCTTTTAAGGGCAATTAATGGCAAAGCTAAAAGAATCGAAAAATTTATTTTTTATTCCACCTCCGAGGTTTATGGTCCTTTTGTCTATCAGGCCAAAGAAGACGGCATGACCACTCAAGGAAAAGTAAGCGAACAGCGCTGGGCTTATTCGACCAGTAAAATTGCCGCAGAACACTGGTGTTACGCTTATTTTAAGCGCTGGCAATTGCCAATTGTCATCATCCGACCCTTTAATATCTACGGCGAGCGCCAGGAGGGGGAAAGCGCGATTTCGAAATTTGCGGCAGCGGCGATTAAGAACAAGCCAATCGAAATCTTTGGTTCCGGTAACCAAATTCGTTCCTGGTGCCATGTGGACGATATGGTTCAAGGGACGCTTGCGGCGGCGACATCTAGGAAAGCAATTGGTCAGGTTTATAATATTGGCAATCCCGAAGAGACCTTGACAGTTTTAGAATTGGCTAAAAAAGTAATCAAAATCGCCCGTTCGCGCTCGAAAATTGTTTTTAAAAAGCGCAATTATCCTGATGTCGAACTCAGAATTCCCAGTATTGAAAAAGCCAGAAAGGAATTGGCATTCGAACCGAGGATTGATTTGGATGAAGGATTGAAAAGAACGATAAAATGGTATCGAGGCAAATCCTAAATCCTAATTTCTAATTTCTAAATAAATCATAAATTTTAAATCATAAACAAGTTTGGAATTTAACATTTAGAATTTGTTTAGAGTTTAGGATTTAAGAAATTTACGGAGTAAATTTATGAAGATACTTTTAACCGGCGGCTTGGGGTTTATCGGCAAGAATTTTCTTTTGCACCGGCCCAAAGATTGGCAAGTGGTTTCTTTAGATATGATTGAAGATCGAAACTTCCAAAAAATTATTAAAAATGCGCAATTTTTTGGAATTGATTTGACTGATGACGTTAAGGTGAAACGATTAGCCCAAAAAATGCCAAGTTTTGATGTTTGTCTGCATTTGGCTGCCAATAGCGATCCAGCAGCATCAGTGCCCGAACCGTTATGGGATTTACGCTCGACCACCGAAACATTAATCAATATTTGCCAAAATTTTAAGATAAAGAAACTGATTTATTTATCCTCGGGGGCTGTTTATGATGGGTGGCAGGGTCTCGTTTCGCCCTCGGTGAAACTTGCTCCTAAATTGCCTTATGCGATTTCCCATTTAGCGAATGAATACTACGTTCAATTCTTTGCCAAAATCATCCGAATACAAGAATATGTGATTATTCGTTTTTTCGGCGCCTACGGGCCTAATGAGCCGCCAAGAAAAATTTATACAAATTTAGTCAAAGCTTTTAGGATAGAGGGGAAAGAAGAATTTGTTATCAGGGGCGATGGCAAAAATTTTATTGACGCAATGTTTGTTGAGGATGCTATCGAAGCGATCGTCAAAGTTATTGAATCGTCAAAAACCAACTTAACAGTTGACCTTTGCTCGGGTGACAGAATAAAAATTAGTGATTTAGTAAAACAAGCAGGGCAGATTTTTGGTCAGAAGGTCAAAATTGTCCATCAAAGTTCTGTTCCTGAATATATTGAGTTTTATGCCTCGCCGGATGAATTTGAACGGCTTTTCGATTTCCGGGCGAAAATATCGTTGAAGGAGGGATTAACAAAGTTAGCAGGATGGATAAGGAGCGATAAGGAATGATGAGGAGAAATAGGGACAAACCAATCGTCATTATCGGCGGCGGCCCTACCGGGCTGGCGGCGGCTTACTATTTAGCTAAGAAAAATCAGCCGTTTATTTTAATCGAAAAAGAGAAATATCTTGGTGGTCTTTCAGCCACTTTAAAGAGAGACGGTTATTTGTACGAATTCGGGCCGCACGCTTTTCATCTGAAAGATCCCCAAATTACAAAATGGCTTAAAGGTTTATTAGGTGAAGATTTTCGGATTATTCCCACTAATACCCATGTTTTGATCGATGGTCAAATATATAGTTATCCTCTTAAGGCGGGGGAATTATTAAGAAAAATACGGCCCTCATTGGGAATAAAGATTCTTTGGGAGTATGTCATTACCTATTTTAAAAAATCTTTTCGAAATAAAAGACCTCAAAGTTTTGAAGATTGGGGTTTAAAAAATTTCGGGCCAACTCTGTATAAAATGAGTTTTGGCGATTATACTAATAAAGTCTGGGGCATCCCCCCCAAAAAACTATCGGCGAAATTGGCATATCAGAAAATCTCCCGTTTAAATTTAGCCGACATTATAATAAAATTATTAGGTTTCAGGGGTAAAGATCAACCCGCCTATTTTCATCAATATCTTTATCCGGAAAAGGGCGTAGAGGCGATTTTTAACAAAATGCTTTCAGAAATTCGCCGAAAAGGAAAGATTATTTTAGGTGCAAGAATTACTAAACTCAAGAATTTGCACGGCGAAATTCAAGCGATTAAATTCCAAGACATTAGAGGCAGAGTAAGGGATATTAATCCGGCGCAAATTATTTCTACTATCACGATTAAAGATTTAGCCGGCTTGTTAAATCACCCCTTGCAAAATGAAGTTCTAAAAAGCAGCCAGGATTTAAAGTATCGGGATTTGATGATTATCTATCTTTTAACCCGAGAAAAAAACCCCCTTTTTCAAAGCCAGTGGATTTATTTGGTAGAAGACAAATATAGATTTAATCGGTTGATGATTGGGAAAAATCTTTCACCTAAAATGGCGCCAAAAAATCAGACGGTTTTAGCAATGGAGATTTGTTGTCAAAAAAACGATTTTCTCTGGCGAAAAAGTAACCAAGAATTATTGATTTTGGCTAAAGAAGATTTGAGTAAGCTTAAAATCGATCTAAATAAAATTTCCGATTATTTTGTCGTAAGAATTGAAAATGCTTACCCTATTTATATCAAAAATTTTGAAAAAAATGTTAAAAATGCTATTGAGGGTTTAGGAAAAATTTCCAATTTACTTTCTACTGGACGAAATGGCCTCTATCTTAACAGCGATATTCACGATTCGTTTTTAATGGGTTTTTCCGCTGCGAGAGATACGATAAGTAAAAATAAATCTCCAGAAAGACAAAAAGCAGGTTGAAAATGGTTAAATCATTAGTCCAAAATTTCTTTACCTGGCAATTTATCAAGTACGTCGTGGTTGGTTTTTTGGGCACGGCTTTAGATTTTTCTTTGCTTTACATTTTGGTTGAATATGGTCATCTTTGGTATTTTTCAGCCGCTTTCATTTCCATATCCATCGTTCTTTGGATAAGTTTTTCTTTAAATAAATATTGGACATTTAAAAATTATGAGAAAAAATATTTTGTCCAATTAGGTAAATACCTTTTGTCTCACTTACTTGCCTTGGGTCTTAGTTTATCTATTTTAGCGATTTTAGTCGAAATATTCCAGTTCTGGTATATCCTGGCGAAGTTTTTTGCCACGGTTGTCGCCGCGATTACTAATTTTTTAATGGTCAAAAAATACATTTTTTTTTAAATGAAAATTAGATGAACGAAACTGGTCAGTTTAATTATTTCGCCGCCTCTTTAATGCCTCAAGCTAAATTTTTAAAAGAAATATATTATTTAGCTGTCGCTCGTTATCAATTGGCAAAAAAATTTGTCAAAGGGAAAATTGTTTTAGATGCCGGTTGCGGAGCCGGTTACGGTACCGCCCTTTTGGCAAAAGCCGGCGCTAAAAAAGTTTACGGCCTTGATTTTAGTCTAAAATCAATTGCCTACTGCCAAAGCCATTATCAACGGTCGAATCTTATTTTTCAGCGGCAAGATCTGACGAAAATTGAATTTCCCGATCATTTTTTCGATTGTATTGTTATTTTTGAGACAATCGAACATATCCAAGATTTTCAAAAAGCAATTGGGGAGCTTAACCGCGTCCTTAAGCCCGGGGGCAAAATTCTTATTAGCACCCCTAATAAAGCCGTTTACTCGCCTAACACAAAAAAAGTATTTTATCCCTTCCACTATCACGAATTTTATCTTGAGGATTTCCAAAAAATATTGGCTTGTTTTAATATAGAATCTATCAAAGGTCAATATATTCGAGGCAGAAAAATGTTCCTTTACCGTCCTTGGGATCCCCGGAGGATTTTAAGAATTATTTATGCCAACCTTCCTTTGCTTTTGAAAATTCTAATTACTAAAGGATATTTAAATATTTACTATTGGCTTTATGAGCAGAAAATTCTCCCCCCATCCAAGCTTAAACTGGCTGATGTGTATTTTTCAGAAGATTTAAAATATACTCGCGTTTTTGTAGCAATTTGCACGAAAGAGAAAAAATCAGATGAATAAGCTTAAAAAAATAAAATTTGATTCCTCATTAATGCATAAAAATCATTATCCCTTTTTTGAGCGCGTTTTTTATCGGCCAATTGCCGGTTTGATTACTCCGATCCTAGCTAGATGGGGAATAAGACCGATCTTGATTAATGTCTTTAGTTTCGTCCTTGGTTTATTGGGAATTTGTCTTATTACAATCGGCGATTACAAAATCAGAGTCTCGGGGACACTAATATTAATCGCTTCTTATATTTTCGATTGTGTTGATGGTCAGTTAGCTCGGGGATTAAGAAAAACTAATAAATTCGGTGCTCTTATCGATACAACCCTAGACAGTATCAAAGAAAGTTTGATTTTTTTGGGTCTTGCCTTCCAAAACCAGTTTGTATCATCTGAAAATAGTTTGGCTCTATATTTAGCAATAATTATAATTTTAGGTCAAAGAATGTTGGGAAGAACCATCCCCTGGTATCGGTTGATATATAATAAAGGTGTTGAAGAAATTAAGACAGAAATTTTAAAAGGAAAATCAGGATTATTTAGATTGGTTAGTATATTTTTTTCGGAAAGCTATCGCTCGGGCACAATTTGGATGGTTATTTTTTTAGGTATTGTTACTAATCAAATTATTTTAATTTTTAGTTATTTTATTGTTGTGATTTATAGTTTATGGTTGGTATTGTTAATCAGTGGGTTTCAAAGGGGACAAAAATATATTGATTAGAAAAGGAGGCTTTTGAAAGTTCTTATCCTTAATCCGCCGGTTAAAAATCACGAAAAATTTATCCGCGAAGGACGCTGTGAACAGCGGGCCTCATCGTTTCAATATTTAATGGTGCCGATTTCTCTACCGTCAATCGCTGCACTTTTACGAGAAAAAGGTTTTGAAGTCAAGGTAATTGATTCAATGGCCGAGGAATTGGATTTTATAGAGGCAATAGATGCTATCGAGAAATTTAATCCGAGATTCATCATCACCAATTTTTCTACCGCTACCTATCCGACAGATAAGGATTTTACTTTTGAATTAAAAAAGGCAATTCCCAAAATCCACATTACGGCAATTGGTGTTCATGTTACCAGTCTTCCGGGAGAAACATTGCGGGAGACGGCTTTAGATTCGGTGATTCGCGGCGAACCGGAAATTACTACCTTAGAATTGGCTGAAGCGATTGCTCAGAGGAAAAATTTAAAAAGAATTAAGGGTTTGTCTTATCGAAGCAATCCCGCCATAGTTCATAATCCAGACCGTGAATTTATTGCTGATCTCAATATTTTGCCTTTCCCGGCGCGTGATTTATTAAAAAATGAGCGTTATAAAATGCCTGTTTATAACCGTCCTTATACTTTAGTTGTCACCGCCCGCGGCTGTCCCAATAACTGCAGTTTTTGTACCGCCTCGCTCTACTACGGCACTAAAATTAGATATCGGAAGATTAGTAGTGTCTTGGATGAAGTTGAGGAAATTATAAAAATTCACCATATTAATGATATTACTTTTTGGGCAGATACTTTTACCTTTGACCGAGATTATGTTTTGGCAATTTGCCAGGGAATAAAAGAAAGAGGTTTAAAATTCCGCTGGATGGCGAACGCCAGGGTTGATAGAGTAGATTTAGAGCTATTAAATATTATGAGAAAAAGCGGCTGCCAGATTATTTCCTACGGGGTTGAGTCAGGTGTCCAAAAAATCTTAAATAACATTGGTAAAAACATAACCTTGAAAGAAATTCGTCAAGCGTTTTTATGGACCCGTCAGGCGGGGATTGAAAGCGCTGCCCATATAATTTTTGGTCTGCCCGGGGAAACCGAAGAAACTATCAGGAAAACGATCAAATTTGTTTTGGCTTTGAATCCTGATTATGTTCAATTTTATTCGGCGATTCCCTTCCCAGGAACCAGATTTTATCATCAGGCTTTAGAAAACGGCTGGCTGGTGGCTTCCTCTTGGCAAGATTTTGAAGTTGGTAAAAATGTCATTTCAACTCCTGAACTTTCGTTACCTCAGTTAGCCAAATGGCGTAAAAGGGCTTATTTACAGTTCTATTTAAGACCCGCCTATATTTTCTCAAAAATGAAAAAATTCATCCATCAGCCAAGAGATTTTTGGCCATTTATAAAACAAGCAGTCAGTTTCTTGAAAGATTGGGCAGAGAAGTAGCTAAAAATATTTTTTTAGCTGGTGAGATGGTATAATATAATAGAAATCCGAAATCCGAAGCACGAAATCCGAAACAAATTCCAAATATTAAATTTCAAATTCAAAAAATTAGATATTGTTTAGAAATTAGATTTTAGGATTTAGAAATTTTTAACGGAGGTAAATTGGATAATCAAACGAATAATCAAAAAGCGATAGGCAAAGTTATTACTGTCGATGAAGCTAAGTGTATCGGCTGCGGTTTGTGTGTTTCTACTTGTCCGGATGTTTTTGAGCTGGACGATAATGGCAAAGCGCAAGTTAAAGATAGTAATGCCTGTAAAAGTTGTGATTGTCAAGAGACAATTGATAATTGCCCGGCTAAAGCCATCAGCTGGCAGGAAAGTTAAAAGTAAAAAGTAAAATCTAATAAGTTCAAGTAATAATTTAAAAATTTTAAGTTGAAGTTTTTACCTTTTCGTTTTTAGTTTTGAGTTTATCAACCGGAGGTTGATATGTATGATACTATCATTATCGGCGCCGGGCCAGCCGGCCTGACGGCGGCAATTTATCTTTTAAGAAAAAAAATTAAAACCTTAATTTTAACCCAGGAAATTGGCGGTCAAATTAAAGACGGACCTTTAATGGAAAATTTTCCCGGTTTTGAGAAAATTTCCGGGCCTGAGTGGATTGCCAAAGTCAAACTACAGGTAGAGAAATTAGGGGCGGAAATTAAAACCAATCAGAGAGTCGAAAAAATTATTCCGGAAGATAATCATTTTACGATTATTTGCGAAAATAAAGATCAATTTAGTTCTAAAACCGTATTAATTGCCGCTGGCAAATGCCCTTTAAAATTAAATGTTCCAGGAGAGGATAAATTCCAAGGCAAGGGGATTAGCCATTGCGTTACCTGCGATGCCCCGTTATTTCAGGATAAAACGGTGGCGGTTATCGGCGGCGGCAATTCAGCGATTATTGCTACTTTAGAACTCAAAAAATACGCGGCTAAAGTTTATCTCATTAATCTTGGGGAAAATTTAATCGGTGAGGAGGTAAGAATTGATGAGATCAAAAATTCACCGGAAATTGAAGTGATTGCTCAAGCAAAAACTCTGGAAATTTTAGGCACTAATCTGGTAGAAAAGCTAAAATTAAAAGATTTAAAATCAAATCAGGAAAAAGAAATCGAAGTCCAAGGAATTTTTATTGAAATCGGCTGGCAGCCATCAACCGGTTTTTTAGCGGGAACTATTAACCTATCTGGTAAAAAAGAGATCATTATTGATGAAAATAATGCCACTAATGTTAAGGGCATATTTGCCGCCGGCGACGCGACAACTGTTATTTACAAACAAGCGATTATCGCTGCCGGCGAAGGCGCCAAAGCCGCCCTGGCGGTTTCAGAGTACCTTAGCAAATTGACCTAATAAATTAAAATTCTAAATTCTAAGCACTAAATCCTAAACAATTTTCTAAATTCCAATTTTATAAACATTTGTAATTTGTTATTTGTAATTTGTTTAGAATTTAGTATTTAGTTTTTAGGATTTATTCTTGACTGCTCCTTTAATAACATCCAAAATCATCTTCGGTTCGTACTCGGCTTTGACCAAATAACCAGAAGCGCCAAGCTCTTTGGCTTTTTCGCCGGAACTTTCCACTGGCAGATTGGTTAGGAGAAAAACCGGGACTGTTTTTAGATCGGGGTCCTGTCTGATATCTTTTAAAACATCCAGGCCATTATAGCGAGGCATGATAATATCTAATAAAATAACGTCTGGTTTATTGTCTTTGGCTAATTTGATTCCACTGGCACCGTCTTGAGTTTGCATAACTTCAATCCCATTTGACTCAAGATATTGACTATACATTTTTAAGCAGCCGCTTTCGTCGTCAACAATTAAAACTTTCAAATTGACCTCCCATTCTATATTAAATGTCTATTCAAATGGATCGGTAATCCATTTATATTATATCATCGGAATTGAAAGGGCAAAAGTTGCTCCTTTATCTGGATTATTCTTCGCCCAAATTTTGCCGTTATGTTTTTCAACAATAAGTTTTGAAATATATAAACCCAGACCGGTGCCGCGCTTGTCTAATTCAAGAATATTTTTACCCCGAAAAAAGGGCTGAAATAATTTTTCAAAACTTTCTTCTTTAATGCCGATTCCTTGGTCAATGACTTCAATAATGGTTTGATCATCTCGCTGTTGGCAGGTGATTTTAATCGTTCCTTGGGGGGTATATTTTAAAGCGTTATCAACTAAATTATAAAGACAACTTCTCATTTTATCTGCATCAAGCTGAACCGGTTTTAAGGAGGTCTTTTTTTCCAAAACAATTTTGATATCTTTCTTTGGCATCCCTTGTTTGAATTGGTCAATAATATTTTTTATTAGTTGATCAATGTAAGTCTCTTTTAATTTTAAGGAAAATGTCCCTGCCTGGATACGGGAAACAGATAAAAGCTCGCTGACCAAATCAATCATTCTTTTGGTATTGGCATAAATTTCTCCGACCGCATCTCTCTGCTTGGTCGTCAAATCGCCTAAATTGCCAAAATGAAGTAATGAGGCAAAGCCGCGAATCATTGATAAAGGAGTAAAAAGCTGGTGGGAAGTCAATGATAAAAATTCCTTTTGTTTTTTGGCCTCTTCTTCCATAATCTTTTCTCTGGCCATTAAGGATTCGCGGGCTGCTTTTTCCTGCCTAAGCTGCATTGCCAGCACTCGACAAAAAATCGTTACAAATAGAATCATGGCAATTTGGCTGGCGCCCTGATATAAAGAGGCGGTATGAGGCAGGAGATCCTGAGAACCCAAAAAAACTTCAAAAATAACAAAAACCGAAGCAACTGTGGCAATAAGGAGGGCATTAATAAATTCTAAAGATAGAGCCGCCGCGGCTATCGGCAAAAAATAGAGAGCGAAAAAATACTGGCTGTAATCTTTGACAACATGGATTAAAACCCCGATTAAAACAATATCGGCGATATCTTTAAAATAAAGCCGTTTTGAACGGGAAAAATATTTATAAATTACTAAATAATATAAAAGAGCAAAGGCGACAATCCCGCCGATTAACAAATAGGCCTGCTGATTTTCAACTAATTTGACCGGCAAAAAGCGAACCCCGAAAATAACCACAATAATAATCGCCCAGGTGGAAAGTTCGATGATTCTTTCATAACGATGGACTTTTGCGGAAAGGGTTTCCGGGCTGGAAGGGGATTTATTATCCATAACTCTATTATATGATGATTTT
>JBBUEO010000025.1:0-4017 GCA_038056915.1 Patescibacteria group bacterium | reverse complement strand
TTGCATATTGCTTCATCCCCTCCCAAGAGGTTGAATCCCAGCTGAAGAGAGCGGATGTAAAATTTGTGAGCCAGGAGAGTGGTGATTCGGGAGATTTGTTGCATTCCACGTATCTTTTTTGCTTTTCTTTTTCACAAGCCATTACATTGTCAATGCATTCGTCCTCGCATTTCTTTTCGGCCATCATCGCTTTCCATTCACAAGACATGCCCTCTATAGTCTTAGGACAAGCGTCATATTCTGCCCTATATATTTTGCAATCCCGGCAAAGAGTTTTTATGTTACAGTCCAACACGGGTAAATCACAAGGATTGTCTTTCTCTTGGGCCCAGGTTGAAAAAGGCAGAAATAAACTGAAGAAAAGCGCTAACACCAAAAAATTATTTTTTATCCGGGTCATAATCGGTTGGATAACCAGGATTTTCCGTTGGTCGCATTTTGTTCGGATATTCAATATCAGTTTTCACATCATGAGATACTTTATTGAAAAACTTAAACACACCATAAGGATTAGTAATGTTACTAATCGTGTATGGTTTTTGCATGTAATTTTGACGAATGTCAGTAAAAGAACCCGCAGAGGAAACTAAAATACTACCGGTATTTTTGCCGAATAATTTATCAAACACGCCGACACTAACTTTTGCATTAGTAATCTGATCGAAATCAATCATTTCAAAATCACGGCCAATCCATCCTTTTTGGATTATTACCCGCTTATCAGTAATAGCATAGTAAGTGTGTTTAAAAACTAATGTGTTGTAGATTGTTGGGCCAAATAACATAAACAAACCAATCCAAAAATGTGGCGTTACAAAAATGACATACTTAAAAGGTCCCGGGGCTGCCGAGGAAATAACAAAGAAAATAACCAAAAAAACTATCCAAAAAATCCCAAATATAGTCAGTGGCAATGAACGGCCAAAAAAGAATGGCCAAAAACTCGGTGACCCTTCCCAAAAAACCTTCTCGTTTTGGTCTAAAACTTTGTCTAATTCTCTCATAGTTTTATTTATTAATTAATAATGAGAAATTAAATTATTGCTAATAATTTCCCGCGATACACCTTGTCGTAATTGTCGTTTGATATCATCAAGCAGTTGCTGGTTGGGCATAATTTTATTTTATTTTTTATTAAAATCAGAATGTCTGCGCGATATCGTCATTCGTGTTTAAGATTTTATCTGGTCCCGCGCTTCTCAATTCAAATGTCCCGTCGCTTTTGGGCGTATATGAGAGTTCGGTCAACCATGGATCAATTAGGAAAAACATATTCGTCTGGGACGGTGTACCCAAATCACTAAGTTTTGCTGGGAGTTTGCCATGCTGACTTTTATACAGAGCAATCTGACCGGCATCGGTATTGATAAGCTGGGAAACGAGTCCCACTTTCAGATCTGCATATACTCCTGTTTTTGCAATAAAGCCAAAATAGTAAAGCCCTCCGTATAAGACAATCGTAACAAGAATTCCAGCAATTCCAAGAAATATTTGACCTTTAGTTTTCTTAACAGTTCCAATGATAATAGCAATGATTCCAAATAACACGCCGATTAAAGGTATAAAGGATAACCAACCAAAAACCCATCCTGCTGTAGATTTAGGTTTCGGTGCTGAAGAATCTAAGTTCGTCATAAATTATTTATTAATTATCTAATTAAATTTTCCATGTTTAAAATCTATTTAAATTTTAAATTATCTATAAATAAATTTAAATATTTTGTAAATTCATTCGCTTGGGAATCAAAATCAAAGCCACCAAGTATCAATCCAATTATTTTTTTACCCTTTGCCGAATAAAAATGATTTTTCGGAAGTTCAATAAAATAAGATTTAAAGCTAGAATCTCCAACGATAGATTTAAACAGATATGCCTTTAGACCTGCCAAAGAAACGTCCGTAATATTTTGAGAGTTGTATTTATAACCCGCGCTTGGAAAATATTGGTCATCGCGTGACTTCTGGGAAAGAGCCGTTTCTTTCACTGTAAGGCCGTCGGAATCGTATATTCCGACAACAGAGACAAAGGACAATTTATTATTCGGCATTCTGACTCGTATGGCGCAGTCGTCTTCCAGGTTTGACTCTACGATTGCTGACTTAGGAATAATTGACGTATAGCAAGAAGTAGCTAATTTTGTTTCTGTGGTATCAAGCGCTCCTCCATTATCTTCATCTTTGTTAAGAAGTTTCATTCCTAATCCGACTATCAGCAAGGCTATGACAATGGCCGCAATAATGATTAATTTGTTCTTTATTTTATTTTTTCTCGGAGCTGGAGAAGATGATATTTTGGGTGGTTGTTGTTGATTGATCATAATTTTATTTTTGGTTGCGGCTGATTTAATTTAAAATAATTCGTTGCTGCGGCAAAATAATACGCTAAATCAATAAAAGCCGGGGCAGCCGCTCCGCAACGCACTGCGATTATTGATGTTCCATTTCTGTAAGCCGCGACTCTGTATACCATAGGATCCCTGCCGGATTCTTTTGGAAGAGTTTCTACTCCAAGCGCTTCGCTAAAAATTCCATTTGGGTTTTTTACTTCTATTATTGCCACCATTTTGATTTTATTTGTTGAGAAAAGATTAGACAACCAATCTGCCGTGGAAATTTCAGAAGTAAGATCGTATTTCAAAACTTCAATATATCCGCCTGCCAATCCTTTAGGAGAAACAGCCGCAGCCAATTTTTCCAATGCGCCTTGCGGAACAGCCACTTGGGGCATTCTTTGCCAATCATCGGCCGGTATGGGAATGGAAAATCTTAAAGATTCCGGAAGAGATTCGCTGGATTCAATCATAATCGGACTTTTATCAAATTTATATTGAAGCAAGCTTTCTAAAGAAGGAAACAGCACTAAATCGGGGAAAGAATGTGTTAAAAGATAGTTATCACTCCTCGTCTCTGGTGAAGTATTTAGAGTTTCACTGTCTTTGAGACAACGAACTGAAAAAGCATGTGGCATGTGTTCCCGATTACGGTTTATCGTCGCCTTATTACCATAAATCCATCTGTTCCAAGCAAGACAGCCGTGATAGGAACATCCTGGCGCTTTAGACGATGACCACAAAGAAACTAACTCATTACGACCTTGAAAATTTCCAGTCGAGGGACGGATTCCTGATAACGGAATATTAAAATTGGAACTGCCGCCAGATTTGAGCTTGGTCCCAGCCGGTGAACAAGCATCTCTGTTTTCGGCAGACGAACTGCACGATTCCCCCGAATCTTTAAGGTAGTTTTCTAGAATATATAACTGATTATCCGTAGGAATATGAAAGCCTGCCGGGCAGATACCTTGCGCTCCTTCAAGAGACGAGGCGTTCATAGCAGCGCTCCATTGGTAAACAAACCCTAATTTATTAGAAATGATGTTAGCCAGAGTTTCCTCGGAATTATTAGCAGTATTGGGCGGATACGCATAAAAACCATTATCAAAAGCGTCCCATTCGCCCACTTGTGTAACTGGGCCACGTTTAATAGCAGTCCCATCTGGATACTTAGTTGTATGCATATTTTCCGACATCCAACACTGGTTTCCAATTAACACCGTTCCGTAAGAATTGTTGTCCGCATCTGTAACCGTGTCCTTTCCACAAACAAATGAATTATCATTTTTTACTTCGACTACTGGAATTTCTTTTTCCGCAACATTTGTTTTGAGCGATGATTTTGTTTTGGAAAATAGAAAAAATCCACCAACACCTAGGCCTATCAACAACAAAACGCCAACAGCAATAAAAATAATAGTTTTTTTATTTTTTCTCGGAGTAAATGATATTTGGGATGATTGTGAAGTGGCAAGATTTTGATTCTCCACCACAGAAAACGTTTCATCAACATCCTGCTGTTGCCAACCTTGCGAAAGTAAATTAGTATTGATAATTTCCTTGGCTACGCCTTGCGCTAGTTGTTGCTTGATATAATCAAACAGTTGTTGATTGGACATAATTTTATTTTAATCTTTTAAAATATTCTATAAAAAAGTAACCTTATCGGCCAGCTGGCCGATAA
>JBBUEO010000024.1:1772-4718 GCA_038056915.1 Patescibacteria group bacterium | reverse complement strand
GCCGTTCCCATCCCAGAAAGTCCAGTATCTGTTATACCATAACCATCGATAATGCAGGTTAAATTTTCCGGGTCGCCGGTGGCCAATTTATTAATATATTGCCGCCATTCTACCGTATGGGCTTCGCCGGCAAGAAACATTTTTAGATTTAATTTTTTAATATCAACTCCCGCTTCTTCTAGTCTATCCAAAATAGTTCTCGCAAACGTGGAGTATGAGAAAATCAAAGTTTGGTCGTAGAATTTAGAAAGTTTGACTATGGTGTAAACAATGCTGTCAATATCGGCGCCCGGAGTGGCTAAGGTTAATTTATATTTTTGAGTTAAGGGCCTAATTGCCGAATGGACCGAAAATCCCGCCATCCAAGGACCCATGGCATAAGCATTGACTAACAAGGTGGATTTTTTGTCAACCTGCCAATAAAGTCTTAATAAAAGATCAAAGACCAGTGGTAAAAATTCTTCATATTGATAATAACGAGGCCAAATGGTTGGCTCGTCAATTGTCCCCGAACTTAGAGAAATACTATAAAGATTTTCGCCGGCTTTGACCGAATTGACATCATTAAAACCATAGGTTTGGATGTAATTATACTTATCCATAACCGGAATCTTAGAAAAATCCTCCATCGATTTGATGTCTTCGGGATTAAATTTCTGGAGTTGTAAAAATTCCTGATAAGCGGGGATGGTTTTAGCGGTTTCGGCAAAAACTGACAGAGCGGTTTTAACTGACAAACCCTCCCACGCCTCGGCCGGCGTATTGGCAAAAAACTTCACCGCCTTGTCATAATCGGCCATTATTTCTTTAATATCCGGCGGTTTTTGTCCCTCTTGTGGCGCGCCTTTCGGCGCAGTTTGAGGTTGTGGCATATCTAACTCCCGCCTGCCATCGCTACGCTCAGGCGTTGCGGGCAGGCCCAAAATTACCCCTTTGTTTATATTATAAGGTAATTTTAAATTTTAGCAAGTTTTTCTTTCTTTTTCTAAAAATATCCTTGTTAAGTCAGCGACGGTTTTTTCTAAAAGTTCAAAATATCCATCTTTCTTATTTTTCGGCAAACTTTCTTCAATTAAATGGTCAAACTCCCAAAGTATCAAATGAATAAGTTCATGCAAAATAGTTGCATTATCTTTTCCGGTTTCTTTTTCGGATACCAAAATTGTGGCTGATTTATTTCTAAGATCAACTTTAATGTCGCCCGTTTGTGGATAATCTTTTCTCTTAAAATCAACGAGTTTAATTTTTAAATTCCATTGCTGAAGATTTAAGAATTGTTGCCAGTACTTTAGTATTTGATTTAATTTATCTATTCTGTTCATATCAATAATTTCTCCCAACCAAGGGTTAGTTTTGCCACTGGGCCAACGACAACAATATTAATTTTTTTGAGATTAAAAATTTGCTTTGCAATTTCTTGTATTTTGGCAGATGTAATTTCGTTTCTCATTTTGATAATTTCTTCTGGCAAAACAATTTCGTTTTCATAGCCCAAATCCTCCAGCAACCAATCAAGCGCATCAGAAGGATGATCGAAATCCATTTCATTGTCTTTGTTGAGGATGTCGCGAAAACGTTGAATTTCTGAAGAACTAATTTTCCCATTTTTAAAATTTTTAAGCTCCTCTAAAACTTTTTTAAAAATTTTCGGGAAGTTTTCCGGTTGACAAGCCCAAGAAATATCAAAAACACCATAATCATGCTCAAACACAGTTTCGGTAGAAATGTCATAAACTAATCCTTCATTCAATCTTAATAGTCGATACAATTTACTTGAATTTGCACCTGCGAGTATAAAGCTAATTAAATTCATTGTCAAACGGTCCAGCGGGGAGCTTTTCCTTGAAAGAGACGGAAAGGTTATTATGGTATAAATTTGAGAGTAAGGCTTTGAAACCAATTTGATAGTTCGATCCGAAAATTCTACTGGTAAGACGATCTTTTGGGCTGATAAAGTTGGGGCTATTATATCACCAAAGATTTTTTCAATTCTCTTACCGATTTCGTTTACTTTAAATTTCCCAGCCAGTCCTAAAATTATATTTTCGGGTAAATAGTATTTGCGATAGAAATTCGCAATATCGTTTTGGTTAATTTGGATAAGTTTTTTCTTGTCTCCATAACCTGGGCAAGAAAGAGCTGATTGATTATTAAAACGAATTTTTTTCGCGTTCAACGAAATAACTTCCGCTAAATTATCATCGTATTGTTTTATTTCTTCGCTGACAATTTTTTTAGCACTAGAAATCTGGGATATCGGGAAAGAACGATTAAAAATAATATCTTTAAGCAAGATTAATGCTTCCTCAAGTCTCGAATAGTGAAATGTGCCATCGATAACAGTAGAAGAGTCACCTGTCGAAGCGACAAAATCACCTGCTAACTGTTCTTGGGTTTCAGCAAATTGATTTTTATCAAGTTTTGCCGTTCTTTCAATAATCATGTGTTCCAACAAATGGGCTAAACCATTTTTGCCACTTGGATCATCATTTGATCCGACCTTAATCCAACAACTCAAAGTAACGGAATGTAATTCCGGCCTTGGTAAAAGCAATGCTTTTAAATTGTTTTTAAATTTTAACAGTTTGTATATGTTATTCATCTTTTTAAGAGGTTGAGGGGGAGCGAAAACGCTCCCCCTCGTTTGGCTACCAGCGTTTGCCGCCTCCCCCACCAATCTTCGATGGTCTGGGGGACTTGGGCGGCCGGTATGGCTTGGAGAGCGGCGGCGACTTGAACTTGGGGTTACTTCCAACCCGCTTTGGCCGCGGAGATCCTCCGTAGCCCTTCGACTTTGCCACTGATAACACCCCCTTTGGTCCCAAGTTGGGCTTAGATATATTAAATCATATTTAGAGAACCAAATCAATAACTATAGTATAGAACTTAAAAATATAGAGTCTGAAAATAAATTTACGCCTTTTTAGGCTCTAATTTGAGAACACG
>JBBUEO010000024.1:0-1672 GCA_038056915.1 Patescibacteria group bacterium | reverse complement strand
TTTACAAAAAAAGCTGCTAAAAATCCCGCCAAAGCCATTACCACCAAAATGCCAAAAGAAAGTTTGTAATTTAAAACAATCGCCGCCACCAACGCAATCCCGATTAATCCGCCCATTTGTTGAAGAGTATTTAAAATACCGGAAGCGCTGCCGGATTTTTCGGTTGGCGCTGAACCCAAGATGGCAGCAAACATTACGGTCATTAAGACACCGCTACCGCCGGCGATAAGAATCATTGCCGGCAAAATTAAATAAAAATAGGCGATCCCGGGATTAACTTGAGTCAAAAGTAAAATACCGGCCAAAATTAAGCCGCTCGAAAGAAAGGCGCCGATTTTCCAGTTTTTCAGCCGTCCGCTTAAAGCGGCGGCAATGCCGGTTGCTAAAGGAACGGGAAGAAAGGCCAAACCCGCCTGTAAGGAATTCCATTTCAAAATGTCCTGAAGATAAAAAGTCAAGACAAAACTCATGCCAATAATCGTTATCATCGCAAAAAAACTAACTAAATTGGCGGCCGTAAAAGTCTGGTCTCTAAATAATTTTAAATCCAATAAGGGATTTTTTAGTTTTTTCTCGTAAATATAAAGTAAAACTAATAATGTGAGACCAGCGATAATATACCATTTGCTGATCATTGAAAATGAGGCGACAATCAAAAACAGGCCGGCAAAAAGCAATAGCAAGGAAAAAAAGTCAATTTTTGTTTTTATTTTCGGTTCAATTTTGGGGATAAATTTTCCGGCAACTATTAGGCCAAAAATTATAAAGGGGATATTTAGGAGAAACAATAGGTGCCAGCCGAAAAAATTGCCAAGATTTAAACTGGTAAAAAAACCGCCGATTAGAGGTCCGATCAGCATGCCGCCGGCAAAAAAAGAGGCGGTGACCGCAAAAGCTTTTTCCCGCTCTTGCCAAAGATGGGCGATAATTGCCATTGGCATAGTGTATAAAATCGCTGTCCCAAGACCTTGGAGGGCGCGAACGGCAATTAAGGCTGAAGGGTTATTGATAAATCCAAGCGTTAAAGAAGTTAAACCGAATAAAGATAAACCGATCAAATAAAGTTTTTTTGGACCGATAATATCGCCGATTTTGCCCATAAAAATGAGGGTTCCCACCAGTGCCAAAGTATAAGCATTGGGAATCCATTGAGCTAAAATAATCGGGATCGAGAGATCTTTAGTGATTGTCGGCAAGGCGATGTTGACGCCGGTGGAATCAATGGCGCCTAAAAAATCGGCAATCGCCAAACCAATTAAGATAATTGTTAGAGTTTTTTTACTTGGTTTCATTCGGCTCCCAGCAAGTGTCGGGATCAAACTCAACATACTCCGGAGCGACTTTAAACGGTTGTTCCAAGACAACTCTTTTTAAGCCCATCACCGTCATTGCCGCTAAAATATAACCGGCGGAAACCGGTTGAGGATAATGTTTTCGTTTGCCTTCAGCCACTTCCATAGCGATTTTTTGAACATAGGGAGGCATAATTTTAACAAAGAATTGCACGAATTTACCAAACGCTTCTTCGTTTGAGACCTTTTCTATTGGAGTCTCTGGATTAAGACCGATCATTTTCTCATAGGAGATGGACTCGGGAGTAAAAATCTGCACCATCGCCCCCCAGCCGACGTCAGTCGGCTGGATGATGGTTTTATGTTCTTTCTGGGCTGCC
>JBBUEO010000023.1:0-25117 GCA_038056915.1 Patescibacteria group bacterium | reverse complement strand
TTAATTTCCGTCTTTTCGCCTCTCTCTCAAAAATCCTTTGATTGATTTTTTTGCCCCGCCAGAGATGTTCATAAATTAGAACCCGAAGTTTGCCGACAAATTCTAAAGAATGGTATTTTCTCGCATAAACGGCTCCTTTTTGACCCAATTGCCTTCTTAACGTAAAATCATTGACCAAACGGATGATTTGTTGTTTAAGATTAATCGGGTTCGCGCTGATTAAAGGAATATCACGAGCATAATATTTATGAAAATCCCAAATATCTTTTCTGATATAGGAAATCACGGGCCGGCCTAAGGCCATGGCTTCGATGGCGGTCAAGCCATGCCAGCCGGTAATAACATCTGTAATAAAAATATCGCCTTCCTGATAAAGTCTTTGACATTCTCTAAAACTTTTGCCTTCGATTAAGAGAAATTTAATCGGCAGTTTCTTTGTCATAAGTTTTTCAACCGCTGAGATAATAAATCGCGAACCTTTATGGGTTCGATGATTGGTAGCATGAACAATCGTCAAGACTTTTTTGTGATTTGTGGGCAAAACTTTCCAAGGCGCTAAATCAGCGGCCAAGGGAAGCATAATTCCTTTGGGGCCAAAATGGATCAAATCACCGCCGGCGATTAAAACATCAGCGTATTTTTTAGCTCGCAAAAGATTTCTACAAACGATTTCATCATCAATATTTTCATCTTTGCCGCTTCGATCCATGGCATTGTTAAATCGTCCCTGTTTTTTTACTTCTGATAAAATTTTGCAGTCTGAACCATAACCATAAATTACGACTTTTTTGGCGCAAATTTTTAGAAGTTGAGGCTCAATTTTTTGTAAATACGAATTCATTAAAAATCCGCCCCGAAAACAAAATTCAAAAATATCGTATTTTAAAAGGGCAAAACAGAACAAAGGCAAATAATCAGTCAGTTTCAAAAAGAAATTTAAAAAACGATGTTGACTTAAGTTATAGCCCCAGCTCATGGGGATAAAAACTGCCGGGCAATCCAAAAAATAAACATCAGCTAGGTAGTTTTGAGTTCTGACGGCTTTAGCGGAAAGAAAATTCATAGGAATCCCCAAAAATGAAAAACAAATTGTTGGCTTAAGTCCAAAAAGTCTTTTTATAAGAAATCTAACCCAACCAAATATGGCTGCCAAGGGCAAAAAAATAAAAAAAGGCCGACTGACAAAAATCGAAAAAAATTGCCAATAATTTTAATTAATTTTTTCATAAGTATTTTTATCTTGTTTTTTACTGGTTTTTTTTCTCCTTCTTAAAAATTTTGCCGGCACCCCGGCAAAAATTGAGAACGGTCGGGTAGATTTGGCCACCACTGCCCCGGCGCCGACTTGAGTGCCCCTTCGAACAATTACTCCTCCCAATATAATTGCCCCGATGCCGATGTCACAACCTTCTTCAATCTCAATCGGCTTATAAATTAACGGCAGTTCATTTATCGGTCCTAAATTATCTTGACTTAAATCATGAGGGGAACCAAGCATCATCACTCCGGGAGCAACCCCCACTCGCGGACCGATAATAATCCCGCCGGCGCTGTGAAGAAAGCAATTTTGACCGATCCAAACATTATCTTTAATTATCATTTTATTTTTATAATATGCTTTCAGGATCGTCCGATGACCAAGATAAACATTGTCGCCGATTTCAATGTTTTCCGGATGGAAAACTAAAACTTCCGGTTCAATAATGACATTTTTACCGATTTTTCGAAAATCACCTCTTTTAAATTTTCCTGTGCCGTGAGATTTTAGAATAGCCATAAAACCCCAAATTCTAAGCACTAAATTCTAAATCCTAAACAAATTATAAATTCCAATGATTCAAATTTTAAAAGTTTGTTATTTGTGATTTGTTTAGAAATTAGGATTTCGGATTTAGGATTTTTTCTCAAGAATGTCCTTCGACTTTTTCACCGTCGATAAAAATCCGATTCCACCATTCAAATGAAAGCAATGACCAAATCAAAAGTCGGTGATTTTTCTGACCCAAACTATGTTCGCGGATAATTTTCTCAAGAAATTTTGGGTTAAAATATTGTCTTGCCGACGCTCGTTTGCTTAAAATGATTGATTTTATATAAGGCAGGGATTCGTCTCGATACCAGCTCGCGTCTGGCGGAGAAAAGCCCTGTTTCTTTTTATTGACAATCTCTCTGGGCAAGATTTTCGCCATTGCTTTGCGTAAAATTACTTTACCAGTTTCTTGTTGAACTTTCAAAGCTGCCGGAATTGTCAATGATAAATTTATCATTTCTTGATCCAAAAAAGGCACTCTCTCTTCCAAAGAAAAAGCGGCTGATAATTTGTCGGCGACAAGCAATATCCCCGGCAAAAAGGTTTTTTGCTCAAAATAGAAAGCTTTATCAAGAGGCAAAAGCTCATCAACCGGCTCGATAATTTTTCGATACTCAAAAAAGGGATTGGAAAAATCAAATTTTTTGGCTATTTTTTTATTAAAAAAATCAGTTTTTTCATTATCTTTTACTAATCTTGACCAATAATCATAATAAATTTTATCGAATTGACCGTTTTTTTGAATATTTTTAATAATTTTATATCGCCACGGATAGCCGCCAAAAAGTTCATCGCCGCCTGCCCCGGACAAAGCGACTTTAACAAATTGACCGGCTAAATTGGCAATCCAATATTCATGATGGCAGATGCCGGTGCGCAAATCTTCCAGATGCCAGACTAAATCTTTCATTGATTTTTCCATCATTCCGGAATGTAAAACCATTTCGTATTGGCGGGTGTTATATCTTTTAGCAACAATTTCCGCGTCCTTTCGCTCATCAAATGCTCCCTCCATGCCGGAAACATTTGTCAGATCAAAACCGCAAGTGAAAGTCCGCAGATCTTGGTTTTTTTCCGAAGCCAAAGCAACTATTGAAGCCGAGTCCATCCCCCCGGATAAAAAGGAACCAATTTCCACATCGGAAATTAAATGACGATCAATCGCCCCTCGAAAAGTACTGACAATTATTTCTTTAAGCTCATTTTGGGACCATTTTTTAGCTTGAAAAATTGGCTGCCACCACTTATCAATTCTTAACTGATCTCCATTGTAAAACAAATTTGTTCCCGGAAGAAGAATTTTAATTTTATCAAATAAAGTTCGGTCTGAACAAAAATTTTGAAAAGTAAAATATTCATTTAAAGCCGCCAAATCAACCTTCCGCTTAAAACCGGGATATTTTAAAATCGCCTTAATTTCTGATGCTAATATCAATTTTTCTTGGTCAAAATAATAATATAGCGGTTTAATGCCGATTCTATCGCGGGATGCGAAAAAAGTCTTCTTTTTTCGGTCGTAAATTACAAAGGCCCACATGCCGTTAAAATGTCTGACACAATCTTTGCCCCATTCTTGATATGCATAAAGAATGACCTCGGTATCAGAAGTCGAACGGAAACGATAACCTTTTTTTTGAAGTTGTTTTTTAATATGGAGAAAATTGTAAATTTCGCCGTTATAGACAATTGCCAGGGTTTTATCTTCATTTAGCATCGGCTGATGGCCAGTGGGGGTAAGATCAATGATGCTTAATCTCCGGTGCCCCAAACCGATGTTTTTATTAATTAAAATTCCTTCATCGTCTGGGCCGCGATGAGCTAAAATCCGCGTCATCTTTTGGATGATTTTTTGGGGGACGGGGTTTTTTTGCCAAATGCCAACGATTCCACACATGGTTGCTTTGCTCCAAATACTAAGCACGAAATACTAAATTCTAAACAATATCTAAATTCAAAATTCTAATGTTTAAATTTTTAATATTAATAATTTGGGATTTATTTAGGATTTAGAAATTAGGATTTAGGATTTTTAAAAATTTTTAGGATATTTTCTATAACATAATTTTGTTCTTTTTCTGTCATCTGGCTATACAAAGGGATAGTGAGAGTATTTTTTTCGGCGTATAAAGCATTAGGGAAATCAGTTTTCTTAAAGCCATACTTTTTTCGATAAAAATCCAACAAGGGGACATTTTGGGTTCCTTGACGGACAGCGATGCCGATTTTTGATAGATGTTCGGCGATCTCGTCTCTTTTTAAAGGCGAGTTCTTTTTCAACAACAAAACATAAGACTGATAAGCATGATTAGAATAAGCGGGAATAAACGGCGGCTGTAAATATGGATGATTTTTAAAGGTTTGATTATATTTTTGGGCTTTCTCGATCCTCAAATTAAGAATTTTTTTAAGCTTTTTTACCTGCTCTAAACCGATAGAGGCCTGGATGTCAGTGAGACGATAATTATAGCCAAGATATGGATATTTCGATAATTGATGACTTTGTTTTTTGTGGCGCGCTAAATCCGAAGTTACTGCTCCATGATCACGAAGGGATTTGATTTTTTCGGCCAAATTTTTTGTTTTTGTCATCACCATCCCGCCCTCGCCCGTAGTAATGGATTTTCGGGGATGAAAGCTTAAAGCTCCCATATCGCCAATCGTACCAACATGTCGGTTAAGGCCTGCCTTGCCCTTAGGCAGGTATTTCGTGCCGATGCCGCAGGCGGCATCTTCGATTATTTTTAAGCGAAATTTCCGGGCTATTTTTAAAATCTCTCCCATATTGGCCGCCAGTCCAAAAAGATGAACCGGCATAATCGCCCGCGTTTTTTTGGTGATTTTTTCGGTGATTTTTTCCGGGTCAAGATTAAAAGTCTCAAGTTCGATATCAACAAAAATCGGTTTAGCCCCAACATATTCGCAAGCGTTAGCTGATGCAATAAAAGTAAAAGCTGGGACAATGACTTCGTCAGCCGGACCGATCTCCAAGGCACGAAGGCAAAGATGAAGACCGGTCGTACAAGAAGAAGTGGCGATTGAATATGGAGCCCCGGTAAATTTGGAAATGGCAATTTCGAAGGCCGTTACTTTAGGTCCCTGAACCACCCAGCCGGTTTTTAAAACTTCCGCCACCGCTCGGGCTTCTTTGTCATCAAAATATGGTTTGGTAATAGGAATATTCATAGTTTTTAAATCCTAAGCACGAAATACTAAATTCTAAACAATATCTAAATTCAAAATTCTAATGTTTAAAACCATAGGTTTCGAAATCCTAACGATTTTAATTTTTTAAAATTTATGATTTGGGATTTATTTAGGATTTAGAAATTAGGATTTAGAATTTTCTATTTTATTTCTCCACTCTATCACTTTCTTCATCCCCTCTCGAACAGAGGTTTCGGCTCGAAAGCCCAACATTTTTCGTGCTTTGCGAGCGTCGCCAAAACGGCGGGAAACCAGTTTTTTGTCGCGAGGTTGAAAAATCGGTTTAATTTCTTTTTTGCCCATAAGATCGGCTAATATATCTAACAGCTCTTTAACAGTTGTCTCTTTACCCGAAGCAACATTGAATGCCTCGTTCGTCACCGCTGATTTTAGAGCCAAAATATTAGCCCGGGCAACATCGCCAACATAAATTAGATCCATAGTAGCGGTGCCGTCGCCGAAAATTATCGGCGGCTCGCCCTTAGCCAATTTATTGATAAAGTTCATAATTGCCGAAATATAGGCCGAACGATAATCCTGACGCGGTCCGTAAACATTTAAATATCGCAAAGCCACGTAATTTAGGCCATAACGCTTCCAAAAAGCCCGATAGAATTGCTCGTTTGCCACCTTGGTGGCGCCGTAGAAGAGATAATTATTAAAAGGATGGTTCTCATCAGTCGGAAAATAAAGACCGTCGCCATAAACGCTTGAGGAAGAAGCGGCAACAATTTTTTTGACTTTGTTGTCAATTGCCGCCTGACAGACATTATAAGCGCCAATAATGTTGATATTAATCGCCTGGCGGGGTTTATCTTCACATTCCAAAAGCCATAAAGCCGCCTCGTGAAAAATAAAATCTGTCCCCTTCATTGCTCGTTTAAGATGAGAAAAATTAGTGATATCGCCTTTAATAATTTTGACTTTTTTTGATTTCAAGGCCTCTTTAAGATTTTCTTTAGTGCCGCGGATAAAATTATCAAAAACCACAATTTGTCCCGGTTTTTCTAAAAGAAGTTCATCAACAATATGAGAGCCAATAAAACCGGCCCCGCCGGTGATAAAAATTTTTTTTCTAGCAAAATTCATTTGACCTCTAAGTTTTAAATATAGTCTATAATTTTATTTCCTGCAATAAAGATTATAAACAATATAGCCGAAGTGGTGTCCCGAGCGAAATGCCGGTCTCGGTCTCGCCCCGATATAACCGAGCCAGGCGCGAGGTTATTCGGAAGAGACCGAGTAGGTTGGTTAGGGAGGCTAGAAGCAAGGGATACCACAAGGCTATGTTTCCATGTTCAATCAATAAAAACCCTAAACCACATTTCCAAACAATAAAGCCGCCAAAATAATTGATAATTGCCGATCTTTCCTCCAAGATATTTTTCAAACATTTCCAATGCTTTACCCGGGACAAAATAGCCGCGGCGATTAAATTGCTCTGACGAAAAAATTTTTTTCATGTCTTGACCTAACCCCCCTCTCATCCAAATTTCTTCCGGAGTGGCAAAACCGATTTTGTCCTGGCGGGTGCGGATTTTTTCCGGTAAAATCCCCTTGAGTGCCCCCCTCATCACCCATTTGGTTTGACCGTGACGAATGCGCTGATTATCTGGCAGGGAATACATAAACTCCATTAGCCGATAATCTAAAAACGGCACCCTGGACTCAATCGAAAAAGCCATTGAATCCCGATCTTCGTATTTTAACAGCGACGGCAATCCCATTTTAAGACCGCTGTGAATGCCGTTTTTAAAAACATTCCCTGTTGGCATAAGGGCTTTAGGGCTTTGATATTTTTGTTGCCACTCTGGACAAAAAAGACTATATTCCTCCATTTGATTTTTAGAAAAAATAGGCAAATTAAACCCCAAAAAACCTTTTCTTAATAAATCATAAAAAAGATCTTTAAAGATGAGAAAGAGAGAGTAATCGTGATGACGGGAATACTGGAAAATCTCATAAATAAATCTTGGCAAATTATATTCGCGTAAAAGCTGACCATAATAGATGCCAAAAAAAGGATGATAGCCGGCTAAAAATTCATCAGAACCCTGACCGTCAAGCATAACTTTAATGCCGGAAGAGGCCGCCAATCTGAAAACATTCCACTGGGCATAGATGCTGGTGGAAGAAAAGGGATAGTCTTGAAAATAAACCAGCTTTTTAATCTCGCTTACGAGTTTTTGACCCGAGGGAAAAACATAATGAGGCTTGGCTTGGGTTTTTTTGATGGCTTCCTTAATAAATCTGCTTTCATCACAATAAGGAAATTTTTTATCATCAAAAACTGACGAGAAGGTTTTTTGCCATTTGCCAAGCTGTTTTATTTTTATTTTTTCTTTAAGAAAATTGTTCACCACTAAGACAATTGCCGACGAATCCAGACCGCCGGAAAGACAGGTGCCGATCGGGACATCAGATCTTAACCGCAGTCTTACTGAATCAATAAAGAGCTCGCGGAATTTTTCGGCATAATCCTGATCTTTTTTATAAATCGGCTGTTTTTTTGGATCCAAATCCCAGTATTTTTGAATTTTCATGCCTGCATTCGCAGGGAATTTTAAATTTTGAATTTTAATATAATGCCCTGGTCTTAATTCTTTGATGCCGTCAAAAAAAGTATTTTCCGAATGATCAACCAAACCGCAGATTAAAAAATCCCAAATTGTTTTATCATTTGGCCGGGTCTTGACCTTTGGATGCTTAATAATTGCTTTGGGCTCAGAGGCAAAAATAAAATTTTGTTTGTCTTTATAATAATACAAAGGCTTGACGCCGATTCTGTCTCTTGACGCAAAAAGAAGATTCTTTCGCTTGTCATAAATAACAAACGCCCACATGCCGTTGAAATATTTTAAGCAGTCAAAACCCCATTTTTTGTATGAAGCCAAGATGACTTCAGTGTCGGTTTTAGACCTAAATTTATACCCTTCTTTAATTAGATCATTTTTGATCTCCAAATAATTATATATTTCCCCGTTATAGACAATCGCCAAATTCCTGCCATCATAAAACATCGGCTGATGACCGGAGGCTGTCAAATCGATAATCGAAAGCCGCCGATGGCCAAGACCAATATTTTTATCAATTAAAAATCCCTCATCATCCGGCCCGCGATGAGCAAGCGCCCGTGTCATCTTGATGAGAATTTTCTTCTCAACCGGTTTCATATCTAAATTTACTATCCCAGCTATTCCGCACATATTAAATTAATTCTCCCGCTTTAAAGATCCTTTAATAGTCTGATAATATAAACTCAAAACTTGTTTAGCAACTATTTTCGAACTAAATTTAGTAACAGCCTCTTTTCTGATTAAAGAGGAATGATAATCTTGATAATGATTTTTTATTGATAATATTGCTCTGGCTAATTGCTTGATATTACCAATGTCAATTAAAATGCTATTACGAGTGTTTAAATAACTTTCTGGTCCACCAGAACGGGTGGCGATTACTGGCCGGCCGCAAAACAAAGCCTCAACAATTGCCAAGCCAAAAGATTCATGATGCGAAGGCGAAATAAAAACCTGGCTGTTTTGTAATTGACGCCGAAGTTCATCTCTTGACAAAAATCCCAACCATTTTAAATGTCCATTTTTTTGAAGATCGTAAGTAATCTTTTGATAATATCCCAGAAATTTTCCTTCTCCGGCAATGCGAAATTCAAGTTGTCGATTATGGTTGACTACAATTCTAATTGCCTCGATTAGATCAGCAATCCCTTTAGTTGGGGTAATATCAGCAGCGGTAAAATATCTAAAAAATTCAGTTTTTGGATTTTTCCTAAGGACAAAAAAATCTTCATCTACTTGATTGCCAATAACAGCAATTTTTTTAACATTTAATTTTGAGATGGTTTTTTTTAAAACCGGACTGACAACAATGATATTATTAGCATTTTTAAGCGGTTCTTTAATCAAATTAAAATACTTTGTTTGATCAAAGGGCGCCTGGGGAAAAGGCCCATAATGTTCGGTAATTATATAAGGAATCTGATAGTCTTGAGCTAATTTCATTGCCACGTAGCCGGCAGGAAAACTAATATGGGCATGGATTAGATTGATTTTGCCAATTTTTTTTTGAGCTTGAAAAAAATTTTGCCGGTTTACTCGAATGATTGCTTTAATATTTCCCTTGAAAATTCTTGGACTCCATTCTAGGGCTGGCTGGCAAATCTCCCAAACATTAAGGGATAATTTTTTTTGATAGGGTTTGGCTAATAAAAAATTAAGCCAATGAGGGAAAACCTCTTTTGGCTTTTCAAAACTAATCTTGGTATCCTGATCGCCCCAAAGACTGATTGCCAGCCGGCAAGAGGGACAGTATTTGCCTAAAGCAATGGCCTGTTCTTTGATAAAATAACCGGCGGCTGGCTTGAATTTCGACGGGTACCAAGAAGGAATAAAAAAAATATTCGTATATCGCATTATAAGACCGCACAACAGCGGGTGCAAGCCGGAACAAACATTTTATGCTGATTGATTATTCGGCGAAATTCTCTAAATTCTTGAGAATTCCAGGCTTCTTTAAATGTCTGCCTGTTAATATTACCCAAGCTCATATTAAAACAGCGGGTGGAGATGGTGAAATCGCCATTAGCTAAAATCTGGGCGATTTCCCAAGGCGCCCGGCAGGCTTTTTTAGCGACAATTACGTGAGAATTGTTATAAAAATCAAAAATTTGTTTTTGAGTTGTTAAATCTGGAGCAAACCCCAGATTGACTTTCTGGGCATATTTAATCTTTGCTTCCTGAAGCTGTTTTAGAAGGATTTTTGGCTGGATTTTTTTTAAATCGACTGCCGAGACGCATGAGGGCGTTGCCCGACAAATATGGCCATATTTTTGATTATGCTCAGCCGCCATTTCTAAAGTAACGTAATTGTAATGGGAAATTGAGATTGTGTCGGGCTTAAGCGGCATTATTGCATCCATAAATTCAACAATCTTACTGTAGTTATAGTTTGAGATGGTAAAGTTAATGCCAATTTTTGGATTGGCTTTATTGAGTTTTTGCTTTAATTTTTGGATTTTTTGAACGCCAGTGGTAGCTTTTTGATAAATTCCGGGGATTCCCCGAATAAAATTATGGATTTTTGGTGGTCCGTCAATGGAAACCCAAAGAAAATTGACATCGTTATTGACAAAATCATTAGCAAATTTTTCTAAAAGGATACCATTGGTGGTAATTGAAAATTCTAAACCATTTTTCCGAGAATAGCGAGCAAATTTGAAAAGATCTTTATAAAGCAATGGTTCGGTTGAAATCACCGAAATAAGCGGCTTAAAAAATTTGACCTCGTCAACCAATTTTTTTAAACGCGAAAGCTTAAGTTCGACAGGGTTATCGCCATTGATTCTTAGGTTGCGAAAAAATTGAGATGAACGGATTCCCTGACCGACATCACACATCTTACAGCGGGAATTACAAATGCTATTGATGGAAAGATAAATAGTTGAGGGCCAATCTGCTTTGCCGGTGTAGGCAAATACATTATTTTTAGCCTTCTTTATAGTTAAACTTGATGCTTGATGAATTTTATTTAGAACCTGAAATTTACTCATTAGAATTCTTTTATGGATATTTTTGATAAAATTTTTTTAAGTCGTCATTTTTTTTCAAATGAATATCAACTTGTTTTAATAAAATTTTAAGATAATTTTTTAAAAAAAACGATTTCTTAAACTTAAACAAATGATTACCAGGGGCAATAATAATTTTAGCTTGACAATAGTTTTGAGTCAAACAGCTGGCCAACAAAGCCTCATATCCAAAAAGAAGGATAAGGTCTGGTTCAAATGACTTAAGTTCTCTTAAAATTTGCTGATTAAAGAAATAATAATTAATTAAATTCCAATTCTTATCAATCACAGGGAGGGCTGGTCTTTGCCAATCTTTTTCTGTCGAGATATTCCGAGGAGGATTGGGGCTTCTTGAAATAATTTTTTTCAATTTGCCTATGATATTTAAAAGATGAGCTAAGATTCGATTCTTAGCATAAAGATTGAAATAAAGATTAGTAATTTGACTTTTATTCCTTGCTTTAATTAGGCGGTAAATTTTTTTTATTGAAAATGATTGATCAATATAATCACTAATTTTAAGATAGGCTACCTGAAAACCATCTTGAGAAAGCTTCTGAGCTTTCTTTTGAATTTTTTTCGCTGACTCCTCTTGTCTATCAACCATGACTATTTTTGGTCTTTTAACCTTATTCGTTATTTCTTCAAAAATTTTAATGATTTTTTCTTTATTTATCTCTTGTTTACCCCGAGAAATTAAATAATAACAAGATTGGGGGGCTTCAATTTTAAAATTTATTTTGACTACTGGCGCAGGCAACTTCTTACCAAAATTAGGAGCATACCAACCTTCAGGAGGATGAGTTTGACCCTTGATAATTTCAATATCATTTTCAAAAAGAGGCTGAATAACCAATGTTTGATTTTTACTTATCGTTTGAATGAACTCGGTTCCTGGCTTGATTTCTATTTCTGGCAAGAAATGGAAAAATTGGCTAATCTGATGTTTCCCCAAACCACGAAAAGTATCTTTTAAAATCAAAAAATCCTTTTTCTTAAGAAAAAGGATTTCCCGCTGGCAGAGAACGGGTTTTGCCAATCTTCGATATCCAGTATGCTGACCTTTTAAATAATCATAATCTCGACTAAAAAAAGAGAAAGTATTTTTGGGTTCAGCAAGCTGACGAATATGCCAGGGACGCTGATCGATCAAATTTTCATCTTGACCATCAACAATCGGAAGATTATGAGCTCTTGAACTTCGAAAATACTGATGGAAAGGTTTTTCAGTTGTATAACAATAGGAGCCCTTGTCAGTTAAAAAGGTCTCTTGGCCGAGACTCAAGCCAAAATTTAATGTATCTGAGTGGCCATGGACTCCGACAGATATATCCTTAAGCCATTGCCCCATCCCAATATGACCACAATCAAAAAATAGCCATAAAGAGTCTTTAGACCAACCTTGACGACTGACCCAATAACCACCTTCGGTGAAGGCAACCGAGGTCTGCTTTGGCGGGAAGGCTTTAATCTTCTGTAATTTTTCTATTTCTTCCGGCTTCATAAACCAAATTACTTCAGAGAAATGATTTTGTCCAACAAATTTGAAATCACCACGATTAAATAACCAGGCAGCTAAATTTAAATGGGGTCGGAAATCATTAATATCATTTCCCAAAATAAAAACTCGGGCGCCATCTGCATCGGAAATTGGCTGTATAGAACCATTTGGCTGGGTCATATGCATCATAAATTCTGTCATTTTTTCGGCAACTTTCCAAACTTTCTTTGGCAGAACAAGTTCTTCCCGCTTGGCTAAAATCAAAGGTAAATATAAAAATTCTAAAATAACCCTTTGATAGCTAGTTGATTGCTCATAGTCAACCCCATCTTTATAGACCTGTAAATTAAGTTCCTTTTCTAAATATTTAATCGCCTCGGCCATTCTTTTATGGGAATCTTTAAATTCTGAGAAAAAGATTGATAAAACAATCTGAGCGCAGAGTTCTCCCAGAAGATGATTACTTGCTTTTAAATCAAATTCATAAGTTTTTTCAATAAATAGAGTATGTTGGAATAAAGACCAATAGATAGATTTTAAAAATTGCTTGGTTATATTCGACGAACTAACAAAGCTACTTAAAGCAATTACCCATGAAATCGCTCGATGAGAAGCAATTAAGCCTTCTGTCCAATTGACACCGACCATATAGGGATTTTCTTGAAGCCAGTCCTCAATTTGACTTACAAACTCTCGAGAATATTTTTCATCTCGAGTATTTAAATAGGCCTTAGCTAAGTCCTGCAGGTAGAGATGTTTATTTAGTTCCCAGGGGAGTTTAATGTCACCAAGATATTTTTTAGAATCGAAATCGTAGTTTTGGGTGCGAAATTTCTCATATGGTTCTATCGGCCAATTTTTGCCTGCAAAATTGCTGTGCCAATTAATTTTCTTGCCAAAGTGGATATTTTTTGAGAGTATTTTAAAATTGTGATTTAAAATCTTTTGGGCTTCCTTGATTACTCTTTTTTTCTCATCAGAAAAAATTTGGCTATTATGGCTATTATAATAAATCAAAGAAAATTTACTCATTATTATTTATAAAATCTTCCATTTTCTGATTAATAAATGCGAAGCGCTGATCCCAGGTATTATTCTTGGCGAGCAAGATTCTCTTTTTTCTTAATTCGGGATTTTTTTCTTTGAGGGCGATCTTTGTCTTGGCGATGAATTCCGCCTCACTATTAGATTGATAGACAACATCTTGAAGTTTTTTTAAACAATCCATTCTGGTTGAAACAATCGGTTTACCGCTGGCTAAATACTCAAAAAGCTTCAAGGGTTGAGCGGTTCTGACAAACCATTGATCTTGAATGTAAGGAATCAGACAAACATCGAATTCGCCAATCAAGAACGGTAAATCGGAAAATGGCCGGTTACCCATAAATTTGACATTAGTTAATTTCTTTAGTTTCTCAAGACGGGTATTTTTAACAACAATAGGACCGGCCAGAACTAAATAACATTCAGACAAATCTTTCGCCAACTGATAAAGAAGTTGAAAATTGACTTTTGATGAAAGATTGCCGCAATAACCTAAGACTAGTCTCTGACCAAAGATTTTATGAGATTTTTTTTGGGCTCGCTGATAGGATTGGTAATTAACAGCATTTTCTGTTAGATAGCATTGGGGATTGATTTTTTGATGTTTTTCTTTTAAATATCGGGAAACGGCAAAGACTATATCAACTTTTTTTAAGAGTTTTCCCTCTTCCTGTTTAATCAATTGACGGGCTGGCTCAATACTTTCTTTTTGACTGGTGATGTAAGTTAAATTGTAATAATCTTCGGTACAATGATAACAGCTTAAAGTCGGTTGGAAAAAGTCAATTAGCCGAGAGAGGTAAAAATTATAAAACCAAAAAATTGGCTTTTGAATCCCAAAATAAGCCATCGCCTCTGAAAGATAACGGTCATAGACTCGATTATCAATCCCAATGCCAAGAGGAGCAATCATATAAATATTTTCTTCAAATCGGACTGGTTTAAAAATAAATTGCCAACGGTGCCAATCGCCTAAATAAATTGGTCTTTCAAATAAAAAAACTCGATTATTTTTAGCATACCTTGTTAGGATATGATAGCGATTGGAAACAAGTTCTCTTCTCCAATCAGAAAAACTCAGACAAATAATGTCTCGATCTTTAATCATCGTAAATTTTGATAAAGTTTAATTAATTTTTTTTGCTCATTTTGCCAATTGATTTTTTGGGCAGCTAAGAGAGAATTTTTTTTCATTTGATTTAACCTTCGAGGATCTTTAGCTAATAGATTTAGAGCCTGGGCAATGCTTTGAGGATTATCGGGATTAAAGAGAACACCATTTTGGTATTTTTTGACAATCTTTCGTAGCTCTGGCAAATCCGAACAAGCCAAAACCAAACCAGCCATCATATATTCAAAGATTTTATTGGGAGTACAAAGTCGATTATTAATATTGACTGGAAGATAACTGACGACACCGATATCGGCAAAGCGGGCCTCTTTGACCAACTGATCAGGTGCTACTGGAGGCAGAAATTTGACCCTTGAAGAGAGGTGAAATTTTTGGACTAATTTTTGAAGTCTTATCCTGGTCATCTCATCACCAACTCCCCGCAAATAGAAATTATATTTTTTGTCAAGCCAACGGAAAGATTCAATTGTTTGCTCAAGACCTCGATAAGGGGAATAGCGGCCTTGATAGAGAATCTTAATTTTTTTTTGAGATGGACGAAAGCGGCTTTTTTGATACAGAGGACAATTGTATATAACCACAGCCGGGACTTTAAATTGATAATGATAGCGGCGGCTAATTTCCTTAATAATTGATTGATTGACAGTGACAAAGGCATCAATTCTTTTGATGAGGATTTGTTCTATCATTTTAAAAAAAAGAATAAACGGTTTTGGTATTTCTAAACCTTGTTCTGTCCAAATTTCATGAGCATCATAAACGAGTTTTGCTCCGGTTTTTTTCTTAATACAGTAACCGGCCAATAAAGTATCTAAATCATTGGCATATACTATTTTGGGCTTAAATTTAGTTCCATAAATAGTCATAAAATTAAAGATTTTCCAATAATATAAGGATAAATATTTATATTCGGCGAGTTTGCCACCGAGATTGTCAAGAAAAGTCCCGGGCTTAGAAGTCCGGTGATTCTTAATATTTTTTTTTGATGAATTAAGGGGCAGATTTTGAATTTGATTCAAGAACTGCTTCTCGCCAACCACCTTTTGTTTAATTGGATAAAGATAATTAACCAACTTTTGTTTAATTGGATAAAGATAATTGACTACTTTTTGTTTCATTGGATAAAGTAGATAAATAAACAATAGCCAAGCTATCCCTTTAATAAGAAAAGGAAGATTGAAAATCGCCAAACAGAGATTAAGATTTTTAAAAATGTAAATTGATGATCCCATAGTAAATCTCCCTTGATAAATTTTTTGATCACCTTGATCAGTAATTGTCAGGGGTAAATAACTTTGGGGAGCAATTTCCCAAGCTAAAACCAGGGTTTGAAAATCTTGCTGACGAATAGTCTCCAGCTGGCGGCTAACCCGGGGATCGGCTTTTAAATTATTGCTGACTAAAATACAAACTTTACTTTTTTTCATGGTAAATATTAATACAAAGATTTGTACATTTGATAAAGTTTTTTGGCTAAAATTTCTGAATCATGATATTGACAAACAAACTGGCGACTTTTTTTGCCAATTTCTGCTAATTTGTTTTTATCTTCAATCACCCTTCTTAAAACTTTTAAAATATTATCAGGATTTGCATCAATAATAGGCAAATCCGGGAAATATTTTTTGTATTTTTCTCTGATGTAGGCGATGACTGGTTTTTCCAAGGCCATACCCTCGAGGGCAGTTAACCCATAGGTGCCATAGTTAAGCTGGGTGACAACGATATCTACTTGCTCGTAAAATTTTTTTAACTCGCGGTTAGGCACTTTATCATAAAAGACAAAATCAATTTTTTTGCCTTCTTTTTTAAGCTGGGAAACTGCTTTTCTGATCTCTTTTGTGCTCCTAATATCACCACGATCTTTCATATTTCCAAAAGAGTGAAAAATCTTAAAAGTTTCTTGTTTTTTCTTGGGAAAATTCGATGAGGCCTGCCAAAAATTAGTATCAATGAAAAGGGGCAGTAACATACTTTTTGGTGGAGCGTATTCCAACAATTCCGGACCGTGAGCAATTTTTAAATTTGCATATCGGGCAAAAATATTTTTGCGCCGGTTTTTTTCTTTTTCTCGACAGGAAACAATACAAAAATCGCAACTGCTGTATTGATATTTTGAATTGATACTTCTTAAACGGATATCGCAACCCCAATAAGAAACGACAATCTTTTTACCCAATTTTTTTAAGATTTTCAAATCATAAAAGTTATCGAAAATCGGATAATTTGAATGATAATGAAAAACATCATATTTAAAAAGTGCTTTAAGAAAAAAACTCTGCTTGTCAAATAATATTTTATAAGGATAATCTTTGCCAGAACGATGATAGACATTAAGATTATAATCGGCCCGACCCGGCATAACCCAACCAGCATCATTATCGTCAAGGATCATATAATCTGCCTCAACACCAATTCTTCTTAAAGCCCGGGAAATTTCCCAGGGCTGGTTGCAAATAACAATTGGCAAATGTAAAACTCTCATAATAAAACTAAAGCATATTCCCTTGTTTTTGTAAACAGTTCTATTTGCTTTTAATATAAGGAGTGATTATAATTGATTTTACCTAAGATAAAAAATAATGAAGAATTATTTAAAAAGTTTATATCTGAATCGCGGTTTAATTTTCAGAATGACTTATAAGGAAATGACCGACCGCTATGCCGGTTCGAATCTCGGAGTTTTTTGGGCAATTTTGCAGCCATTGTTTTTAATTGTCCTTTATACCGTTGTCTTTACCTTTATTTTTAAAGTTAAAATTTCTATTGAATCATCGTCTAAAGATTATGCTCTGTTTGCAATTGCCGGCTTAATTCCTTGGCTTGCTTTTAGTGAAGGTATCAACAAAAGTATCACTTCTATCTATTCCAAGGCCTCTTTAGTCAAACAATCAATTTTTCCAATTGAGATTCTGCCGCTTAGCTCAATCCTGCCAAGCTTTATCTCTCTTATTATCGGCCTGATAATTTATTTTATTATTTTATCAATATTTATGCCAGATAGATTTTCTTTGATGATGCTCCTTTTACCGTTAGTGATTATTTTCAACATCCTCTTTACTCTTGGTCTTAGCTATTTACTCTCATTGGCTGGAGTATATTTTCGTGATTTAGGCGAACTTATGACAGTAATTTTAACAGTCCTCACTTTTGCTACTCCGATTCTTTACATTGAAAGTATGTTGCCTCAAAAAATTATTTTTTTAATGAATTTTAATTTAGCGAGCCACTTAATTTATATTTATAAAGATATTATTTATACAGGAAAAATTAATCATCCCTATAGTTTTTTAATTTTTGGTCTATTTTCGCTTATTTTTTTCTCTTTGGGAATAAGAGCTTTTCATAAAAGCAAACATCTTTTAGCGAACATTTTGTAAAAAATGAATAATCAAAGAGTTATAAAAATTCAAAATCTAACCAAGGTTTTTGCAGTTTACAAACACCCCTTGGACCTTTTAAAAGAAGTTTTAATCCATAAAAAATATCATTCAGATTTTAAGGCTTTAAATGATGTCTCCTTTGAACTTAAAAAAGGAGAAGTCGTCGGGATTATCGGCCGAAACGGATCGGGTAAATCTACTTTGTTAAAAATTATCACCGGCACCCTTGATAAAACTTCTGGAAGAATTGAAGTTAAGGGTAAAATCTCAGCCATCTTAGAATTGGGATTGGGCTTTAATCCAGAATATTCTGGCCGGGAAAATATCTTAAACGGCGGAATGGTTTTAGGCATGTCACGCCAAGAGATAATAAAAAAAATGGATTCGATTATTGAATTTTCTGAGCTCGAAGAATTTATTGACCGACCGTTTAAAACCTATTCTTCGGGCATGCAGGCGAGATTGACTTTTTCAGTAGCGACAGCGGTTGAACCGGAAATATTAATCATTGATGAAGCTTTAGCGACTGGTGATATGATTTTTGTCAGCAAGTGCTTAGAAAAAATCACCCAAATGTGCCGTTCGGGGGCAACGGTTCTTTTTGTTTCCCATTCATTGCCTCTAGTGCAAAAACTTTGCCAAAGGGCAATTTATTTAGAAAAAGGCAAAGTGATTATGGATGGGCCGGTCTTTGATGTTTGTCAAGCTTACGAACGAGATATGATGTTTGAAATAAGCCAAAGACTTAAAAAAACAAATCGAAGAGAAAAAAAAGAAGAACTTGGCCAAAGAATTTGGAAAAACGGTCCGATTGATATTTTAGAAGTCAAAGTCATTGATAAAACTGGAAAAGAGAATTATTCGATTTACCAAAATGACAAAATGACAATCCAAATTATTTATAAAACAGAGAGACCCTTGAAAGATGTCGGCGCCTGGGTATTATTTACCAGATCTGATGGCGTATATGCTACCAGCTATTTATCAAGTGAATTTAATCAAAATTTGGGAGAATTTAAAAAAACCGGCAAAGTATTAATCACCTGGGATCCGATTTATCTAAGTGAAGGAGATTTTTTGATTACTTGCGGTTTTTACCCAAAAAGAAAAAGTAGAATACCTTCAACAATTAGAACTAATGCTTATATTATTCATGATAAATGCTATAAGCTTCACATCACCAGGCGCGGTTGGCCTCTTCAAACAGTCTATGATCAACCAGTTAAAATTTTTCATAGACCTTTCCAAGCGGACGACCATCACAAAAAAGATAATCAATAGCTGAAAGATTAGGTATAAATTTGCCCCAAGGTTGCTGGTAGACTGGATGATTGAAATCCTGCCAAATAACCTTGATGCCAGCTTTTTTAAATTTAATCGGATCTATATAATTTTTTGCTCCAACTCCAGAAAGATAAATATTTCCTTTCATTTTTTTAGTAAGATCTATGAGCAGATCGTTTTTTTGACCTCGAGGTTTCAAATCCTCATCGTATATGATTTGCGTCTTAATTTTCAAAAGTTGCATAAATAATTTTATAATTTCCAGATTTAAATTAATTAATCTTGGAAATTTTTCCTTATAAATATTTTCAATCAAAGGATATAATTCTGAAAAATTCTTCGCCTTTTTATAGTTGAAAAATAAAGTTTTTAGATGGTCTTTTCGCCAATTATTATTTTCGTCTATTTTGACATCTTTAATTCTTGTTTTAAGATCAGCGTGTATCGGTATTGTCAGCCATTTTGCTCCTGCTGGGGTTTTAATTTTATTACGGCTAAGGACTGATCGACTTTGCCAATCGCAGGTTGCATTTCCTAAAACAATAAAGATATCTGCTCTGGCAACTTTGTCAAAAAACCCCAGCCAGGGCATAAAATAAGGCTGATGAATAGCAACGATTTTTTGAGACTTTTTAGAAATCATTTAAAATATTTATAAAAAACAAAATATTTTTTCAAAAATATCTTTTGGAGACTGACTGGTTTATTTTGAACATATTTTTTTTGCTCAAAATTAGTCATTTTTTTAAAATTATTTTTTAAATAAAATTTTTGTAAGTTTTTCTTTCGGGAGGTCTCGACCACCATCTTCTTTAAAGCTCTTTCTTGAGCTTTTATCTGAGAAAATTTAAGCATTTTTGAGCCGATGCCTTGACCAGTAAAGTCAGGATGGACAACGATCCGATGAATGTGGCTTAAGTTATTTTTTCGAGAGACGATGTTATAACCAACTACTTGATCTTTATTTTCAGCTAAACAAGACAATTGAAATTTTAAAGGGAGTTCGAGAAAAAAATTTTTTCTTTGCCATTTCTCAAAACCCTCCATTTGCAGACGATCAATTTCTATAAATTCCTCAAATTTTTCCTTTAACTTTCCCTTGGTCAAAGAAATAATTTTAATCTTTTTGTCCATAAATTTTAATTAAATCCTTAAAAGCAAAATTGGTTTCTTTTTGTCCAAATGAAGTGAATATTTTTTTTAGATAGGCCCAATACATTGATAATCCTTCATATTCATAATCTCCGACTGATGAGGAAGTCAGTTGCTCGTTGAGAATTTTAAAATCAGCTTTATCAAGAAGCTGACGCAGTTGCCGACGGCCGAAATAAAATAAATGAAATTTAGGCACCATATATTTATATTTTTTGCCGATTAAATAGTGGGTTATAAAATTATCAAAATTAATAGTCTCAATATAAATTAAACCATTTTTTTTAAGAATCCTCGAGGCTTCTTTAAGCTCAGCCAAGGGGTTCTGGAAATGTTCTAAAACATCAAGAAAGGTTACCACCTCAAAGGTATTTGACTTAAATTTTGCCTGGGAAAGCTCGCCCTGAAATATTTTTACTTTAAGGTTTTTCCTGCCATATTCAACCGCCCATTTTGAAACTTCTACGCCTTCGGCCTGCCAGCCGCGCTTATTGGCTTCCTCAATAAAAAAACCAGAAGCAGTACCGACATCTAATAGTCTTCCCCCTTGCGGCTTAAATTTAGCCAATTTTTCAAAGATGCCAGTAAATCGCTGGCGTTCATTGCCTTTCAAATAGCGGGTGTTGTAATCAAAATATCGGCTATTATCTTTCGGGTCTTTATTGGGACAAAAATAATAATTTTTATTATAATGCTTGAAAAGTTCTCTCTGACCGGGTTGAGGATTAGTAAAAATTAAGCCGCAGTTGTTGCATTCGACTACTGTCATATTGTCTTTATGATAACGATCCTGAAAAGAGTGACCACTACATAATGGGCAATCGATTTTAATCATTTCTTTGCCTTAGAAGTAAGAATCCTTCGGCAAAGTCAAAGCCAGAATTTGTCCCCCGATATTTTGCCAAAGTTTCAATATCTGCTTGCCAAGTGGCCCATTGTTCTGATTTGTAATATTTGAATAATCCAATCTTCCCCAAAGTTTTGTTGATGCTTATTTTTTCAAAAACATTGGGATTAAATGGCAACAGTTGAACAGCAGACCCCTGGTTGGTATCAGCCATATTGACCTCGAAGGCATATATTTTTTTAACAAACTCGAATTTGCTTGGTCTGGCGGCAACCAATACCGCTTCGGCGACAATCCGGTGATCAATATTAAAATCTCCAACAAAATGGGTATAAATAATATCTGGTTTAGATTTTTCAATTTTGTCTTTAATCCAACCAACAACATTATTAAAATCTTCTTGAGCCAACCTCTGGTCATTAAATCGGTAATAATTCTTATCCTGTTTATTTAATATCTCTGCTTTCAAAATCTTAGCCACTAAAACCGATTCTTGACGTCGTCTTTCAATATCAGACAAAAATTTTTCTTTCTCTTCAAGACGATGCCGCCCCATAACTCCATCAGCGGCGAATGCGAAAAAAAGTTGATTCTTCATATCCTTAGAGAGTTTGAAAAGTGTTCCGCCACAGCCCAAAACCTCGTCGTCAGGATGGGCGGCAATAACTAAAATTTTCATTGATTCTCCATAAAATATTTTATCACCTGACAAATATATTCTACTTGAGAAATTGTAAGTTTTGGATAAATGGGCAGCGATATTTCTCTTTCAAAAACTTCTTCAGAAACCGGCAAATCACCTTTTTTATAGCCATAATTTTTTTGATAAAAGGGCTGAAGATGCAATGGAATAAAATGGACACTGCTTGACACATTAAATTCTCTTAAAGCATCAATTAGTTTTTCTCGTAAATTTGGTTCGACTAATATCGGAAAAAGATGCCATACATTTTTGCGCTCAGGTAAGGAAATTGGTAAGGTCAATCCGGGAACTCCTTGGAGATTTTTTAAATAAGTTTGGGCTATTTTAAGACGTAGCTGATCCATTGTCTTAAGTTTAGTCAATTGAACAATCCCAATAGCAGCGGCGATATCTGTCATATTATATTTAAAACCAGCCTGGCTAATTTCATAATACCACCTACCTTTGGAAGAGTAACGATTAAAAGCATCGGTGCTCATACCATGAAGACGTAAAACTTGAATTTTTTCTGCCGATTGATCATCTTTGGTTATTACCATCCCGCCTTCGCCAGTGGTGATATTTTTGGTTGGATAAAAACTAAAAACTCCAACGTCTCCAATGGTTCCGGCTAATTTCCCTTGAAAAGTGGCAGCTAAGGAATGGGCACAATCTTCAATAATTTTTAAGTTTTTTTGACGAGCGATTTTGACAATCTCGTCCATTTCAGCCATCTGGCCGCCAAAGTGAACAACCATAATTGCTTTGGTTTTATGAGTGATTTTTCGCTTAATCTCTTCGGGGTCAATTAAGAAACCTTCTTTTTTAATATCGGTAAAAACCGGTTTAGCCCCAGTCCAAACAATCGTATTGGCACAGGAAGCAAAGGTGTAAGATGGTAAAATTACTTCATCTCTATGACTAATGTTGAGACCAACCAGAGCCAAATGAAGACCAGCAGTGGCAGAACTGACAGCAAGAGCATTTTTAGTTTTATAAAACTTTTTGAAATGATCCTCAAACTTTAAAACCTCAGGTCCCATTGTCAGCCAGCCGCTTTTTAAGACCTGACCAACTGCCTTAATTTCTTCTTCACCGATAGAAGGTGGCGAAAAAGGAATCACCTTTTCAATTTTTTTTGGTTGAGCAAGTTCTTGATAGGGTAGATAAGTAGGAATGGCTTTTTTTAGAAGGCTGATAATTTCATCTCTTCCAAGATTATTAATTTTATCTTTAAATATTTTTAAGGTTTTGGGGGGATAATCACGAGAATTTTCTTGAGCTTTAATTTTGATTATCATCTTATGTGGGGTATTGGAAATTTTTTCACCTTCCTCAAATAAAGTCTCTGATAGCTTTTCGCCTGGCCGCGGCTTGGTAATGACAATTTGATTATCTTGACCAACCATTGAGCCAGAAAGCTTAAGAAAATCTTCTGCTAAATTAAAAATTCGATACTGCTTGCCCATTTTTAGGGCAAAAATTGAAGTCTTGTCAGCCATCCCGCCGGCTTGAATAACTAGCTGAACTGCTTCGGGGATAGTCATAAAATATCTTTTCATCTTTGGATGAGTAACTGTCAGGGGTTGATTTCGAGAAAGTTGTTTTTTCCATAAAGGGATGACTGAGCCATAACTGCCGAGAACATTGCCAAAACGTACAATGATAAAAATAGGCTGTTCTACTACAGCTGAAAGAATCTGATTTTCTGAAAACCTTTTAGTTGCTCCCATTATTGAAGTCGGGTTGATAGCTTTATCAGTGGAAATAAAAATAAATTTCTCGCTTTTATTTTTAATTGCGAGATTGATTAAATTGTCAGTCCCTAAAATATTATTCTTAACTGCTTCTTGAGGCTCATTTTCCATAAAAGGCACGTGTTTATGGGCAGCCGCATGAAAAATAACTGCTGGTTGATGTTTATTAAATATTTTACTTAGAGAATATAAATCCTTAATATCGCAGACAATTGACTCTCGAGAAACTGAAGCTAATTCCTGATCTAACTCATATAAATTATTTTCATAAATATCAATTAAAATAAGTTTTTTAGGGGAGAAATCGGAAATTTGACGAGCGATTTCTGAACCAATCGAACCGCCAGCACCGGTAATCAAAATGACTTTTTCCTTGAGATATCCTGAAACTGCTTTGAGATTAATTTGAATTGGCTGGCGGTCTAAAAGATCAGTCAGTTCAATATCTCTTAACCTGCCAATATCAACTTGTTTTTTTTGATAATAATCAATTGATTCAAATACCCCTGGTAAAATCCGGAATGGCAACATAGTTTTGCTGATAAGCTGAATTATGACAGCCAACTTACTGCCGCGCAAAGAAGGAATGGCAATTAAAATTTCATCAATCCGAAATTTGGCAACGACCCGCTTAAGATCGCTGACTTTCCCAAGAATTTTGTAATTGCTAACTGATCGGTTTTGAAGTTCTTTTTTATCATCTAAAAAACCAACCACTTGATAATTCGGGTATTTTCTTAAAATTTCTCCTAATAATCTTTTTCCTCCTTCGCCAGCACCGATAATTAGAATTTTTTTCATTTTCTTTTTAACGCGTAGAAGTTGATATAGCCGAATTCTTCTAAAATTTTCTCTTTTAGGCCAATCTGAACCGCGATTTTATTAAATTTTGAATTATATTTTGGTTTTTTCGGCTTGATATAAAGAGGATAGTAGAAGTGGCTTAAAAAATAATAAATTCCTAAATTATTTTGATCGACAATTGAGAAATATTTTAAAATTTCTTTTTCGAATTTTTTTCGATCTAGATAATGATTATATTTCACTATGTGATCTTTGGAAAGCCCATATCGAATTCTTATTCGCTGAAGATTATTAAATGTGTCTTCGAAACCCTCTGTCAATAAATATAATCCTCCAGTTGGTAAAGTCGCAGCGATCTCAGTAATTGCCTGCTTTTGTTTGGTCCAATTGATGAGGTTAATTAGAACTCTTTTGGTGATGACAACATCAAATTTTTTATTGGATAATTTTGTCTTAAGATCAAAAATTGAACCTTCAATTGTTTCGATATTTTTGATTTTTTTTCTTTTAAAAATTCTTTTTGACCCCTCAAGGAGAGTTTTTGAAGGTTCTAAAGCAATAATTTTTTTAACTTTTAAAGCAAAATATGCAGTAGCCTTGCCGTCTCCTGAACCGGCATCTAAAACCGTCTGATCTTTTTTTAGAAATTTAGTGATAAAGGATTTCTCTAAAATATCACAACCAATGTCGGGCGAAGTTCTAATTTTAGGATTTTTTCTCGCTTTCTCTTCCCAATAAAACATTTTTTTAATTTCCAGCGATTTCCTTAAAAGTCCTTACAATATATCTTAAATCTCTCTCTTTTACCCCCGGGTGAACCGGCAAAGAGATGACCTCTTTGGAAATTTTTTCGGCCATTGGGGTGTTCATTTTGTAGCCTATATTTTGATAGAGTTTCTGGCTGTTAATCGGCAGGGGATAAAAAATCGCTGT
>JBBUEO010000022.1:0-3373 GCA_038056915.1 Patescibacteria group bacterium | reverse complement strand
CTCGAAATTATTTTCGAGAGCTACGCTCGATGAAAATATGAGAGGTTTTGCCTTAATTTATGTTTTGTTATTTATCACCTTAATCGGGGTAACGGTTTTTGCCAGTTGGGCGGCAAGTCTTTCTGAAACACGGCTTTCAAGAAGAAACGAACATTCAACCGAGGCTTATCAATTAGCTAAAACCGCCATTGAGGAAGGTTGGGAGGAATATCGAGCTCAACTGGATGATTCTATGGATCCGCTCGATATTGGAAAAAATCTTCCAGATGAGGCATGCGATTTAGCAAATCCTCAAGTTCAAAGAGTCATTGATGGCGTTCTTGTAGCTCAACCAGTCGGTCTTAAACCATATCCTGATCTTACCCAAACCAAACTTGGGGTTTATGACTGGCGGGTTTGCGGCGATGATTTATTTATCGAAGGCGTCGGCTATTATAAAGGCAATAAAATTACTTTAAAGGCGAAGATTGATCATACTCTGGATAATGACATTGTTGATGGAGATGGTAATATAACCGGTCGTGATCACCGCCGGGATACCCTGAAAATTTATCAAACCGGACCGTCAATATAAGTAAAAAGTCAAAAGTAAAAAGGAAAAAGTGATGAGAAATATGAAAAATGAGAAAAAAAGGCCTGCCCCGAAGATTCTTTCGAGAACTCTGTTCGAAGAAAAATCGAGAGGGCTTGTCTCGAAATTATTTTCGAGAGCTATGCTCGATGAAAATATGAGAGGATTCACTTTAATTGAAGTCTTAATTGCGGTGATGATATTAGCGCTGGCAGTTGCCGCGGCAGTGATTGTTGAAAGAACCAGTCTTCGTTCGGATTCCCTCCATCGCCATCGTTTCCAGGCCACGGGGCTGGCTCAACAGGGCCTTAATCTTGCCCGTTCGATTAGAGATACTAATGTTATCGGCGGTGCGACTGGAACTGATATCTGGAATAATTTAGGTGGAGTAGATCCCATATCCGGTCAGGCATATAAATTGCAGCAGACCGGTAGTCAATGGGAAATTATTCCAGATAATAACGGGGAAGACTTCGATCTTAACGGTATCAATTTCAACCGAAAATTTTATATAGAGAATTTTGGCGCAAGCGAATCGGAAATAATTATCGAACACCCAATTGATCTTCTTTATCTTTTTGACATCTCTAATAGTATGAATAATACTTACGCCGTTGGGGAAGGAAGCAAATTACAGGCGGCAAAAAGTGCCATAAATCAATTAAATAATGCGATAGCCCAAAATTCGAGCAATAGCCGTGTTGGGATGATAACTTTTAACGGTGGCATTACTGAAGGCTTTTTTTGCAATGAAGTTACACCAACCTATATAAATGTTTTACCTCCCGGGACTAGCTCCAGTATTTTTACATCTAATATTTCTGAACTTAATAACAATGTCGCAAATCTTAGCGCCTCTGGATCAACCCCAACTGCTCTAGCGATTAAACGTGCGCTTGACTGGTCCCAGGGTCAGTGGAATGGAAATCATATTCCAATAGTCATTTTAATTTCTGATGGTGTGCCGACTATTGATCTTGCGACTCGAAGTTATTCAGATGCAGATGTCCAGGCGATCAGTCTTTATGATGCTAATCATAATTTTCTCTCGTCTGATGTTGTCAAAACTAGCGGTGGAATTGATTGCGGATCTTACTATAATGGAATACCCTTATCGAATGTTATGGATATGATTAATAGTTTTCATAATAAGCTGCCAGAAGTAGCGGTTTATTCAGTAGCAATCCAAGCCGTAGCCGGCGGGATTTTTAATAATGATATTATGGAATATATCGCCGATTCTGGCGGCGGTCAATCTTATGAAGCCTTAAACACTTCTGCCTTGGTTAATGTGTTAGAGGGAATCTTAAATGAAGCTGTAAATATTCAAAATTATTTTAAAAAAGTCAAAGCCGTTATCACTTGGGACGAATACGGCAAAACCCAAACTCTGGAGCTTTGGACATACCTCAAAGATGTGGAATAAAATTTTCAATTTTTAATTCACAATTTACAATCAATTATCAATGACAAAATTTTCAAAACAGTATGATTTAGAAGAAAGAACCGCAAAATTTGGTGAAAGAATAATCCAACTTTGTCAAAATTTACCCCAGACTGTCGTAATTAAACCAATAATTAGCCAGCTTATTCGTTCGGGAACAAGTATCGGCGCAAATTATATGGAAGCAAATGGAGCCAGCTCCCGTAAAGATTTTTCCAATAAGATATTTCTTTGTAAAAAAGAGGCCCAGGAGACAAAACATTGGTTAAGAATGTTAGCCAAATGCATTCCAAAACAAAATGGGGCAATTAAAGAATGCTGGCAAGAATGTCAAGAACTGACTCTCATATTTCAAAAAATAACTTCATCCTTAAGGGGAAAATAATTGAAAATTGAAAATTCAATGAAAATTAGAAATTGGAAATTGCCAGCCAAAGGCTGGTCCGCCTCTGGCGGAAAAATTTCATCTTCGCATAAGGGTTTTTCCCTCATCGAATTTCTCGTCGGGATTTTTATTTTTTCGATTTGTTTTGGCCTGACCATTATGTCTGTCAGACTGGCTTCCGGCAAAGAGGCAAATTATAAGACAAAAACCATCAGCAATGGTTTAAGAAACGCCATCGAAACCATTAATTCTAAAATGGATGATCCTAACAACAAAGCCACTATCGGCACTGAAAATATTTATGGTTTTAGAGTATTAAACAACAACATTTTAGCGATATCTTTGCGGCCGCGGGGGACTGACGAGTGTCTTTTTATCGGCAGGAGAGAAGATACTGTTAATAATGACTTTTATCTGGCAATGAAACAAAATCCGTGTAATTCTGTCCCATCACTTGGTGATTTGAATCAAAGATTAACATCTAAAAAAATTAAAGTCACTAATTTTGACATTAGCAATAATTATTTTTTTACTGACCCGGTCGGTGATCCGAACAGCGCCAAAATTACCCCTTATTTAACAATAAAAATTAGTGTTGAAGATCCGGCCGATCAAACGATTAAATTTGACTGGCAAACTTCGTATGCTTTAAGCTATTTGACGGTTCAAAGTTTTTTAAGCCCCAATTTTGAGGCGACAAAATGAGAAAAGAAAAAAAGTTTATCCCGAAGATTCTTTCGAGAAGTTTCTTCGATGAAAAATCGAGGGGCTTTGCCCTAATTTATGTCTTGCTTTTTACGACTTTTATTGGTATGACAGTGCTGATTACCTGGTCAACCGGGATTGCGGAAATAAAATTGACTCGCAAAGGCGAATCCATCAGTCAGGCCTATCAGTATGCTTTAAACGGGATTGAAGCAGGCTTTAAGCGCTATAAACAGGAACTCTCCGGCGGCCAATGCGAATCGGTTTT
>JBBUEO010000021.1:0-21262 GCA_038056915.1 Patescibacteria group bacterium | reverse complement strand
ATCTTTTATCACTAATAAACACGAATTCGCGATCATTAGTGAATAGTAAAATTCGTGGAGTATTATACATTTAATTTTATGTTTATTGGAGAATATCAACATACAATTGACGAAAAAGGCCGCACCGCAATTCCTTCTAAAATGAGAAAGGAGCTCGGCAGTGGCGCCGTTATCACCCGCGGAATTGACAATTGTCTTTGGGTATTTCCCAAAAAAGAATGGACAATTTTGGCCGAGAAATTATCAAGTCTTCCTCTTTCTGATGCTAATTCGCGGGCTTTTTCAAGATTGATGCTTGCCGGAGCAATGGAGGTGGAATTTGACAGTCAGGGAAGGGCACTCCTTCCCGGCTATCTTCGAAAATATGCTGGTTTAAATAAACAAACAATTATCGCCGGTCTTTATACCCGCTTAGAAATCTGGGATAAACAAAAATGGCAAATCTATAAAGAGAGAACCGAAAAAGCCACCAGCGAGATTGCCAAGCACATGGCTGATTTAGGGGTATAACATCCGACGAACCTTTTTCCACTAATCAACGCTTATTATTAACTTGGAAATTTGTGAGAATTCGTCCACCTCGGCTCGCCAGCCAAGGCGAGACGGGTGAATAGAAGATTAGTCGGAAAATTATTCATTATTTATTTTGTCGACTAGCAGCCAGTTAAAACAAAAAAAAGGCTGCTTACGGATATATTTTTTCGGCCCTATCCGTCCCAAAATGGGCCGTGACGGGGCAAAACAAAATTGGTTAAAATTACGCTATTCGCCATCAGGCGAAGGGCTAATTAAGGAGGGGCACTGGCTGCTAGTCTTTTTTAAGGAGCTGATGGAAACACATCTTCCAGTGATGCCGAAAGAAGTAATTAAATTTTTAGCCCCCCAGACAAACGAGAATTTTATTGATGCAACGATAGGATTTGGCGGTCATTCAGAACGGATCTTGAAAAAAACCGCACCTTTCGGCAAGTTGCTGGCAATCGATCAGGACATCGAAGCGATTAATTTTGCACAAAAGAAGCTTAAAAAATTTTCCTCCCGGGTGGATTTTATCAAAGAAAATTTCACGGAATTAGGATTGATATGTCGCTCTTGGAAAGTAGATCACCTTGACGGTATCCTGTTTGACTTAGGGGTTTCCACTTATCAATTATTAGCCCCTAAGCGAGGATTTTCTTTCCAAGATTTTCCTCAAGGAAAAAATAATCAAAAAGAAGTCAGTTTAGATATGCGGATGTCACCCGATACTCAAAGTTTAACCGCGGCAAAAATTGTCAATTCTTGGAGCAAAAAGGAACTTAAAAAATTATTGCAAAGATTGGGCGAAGAGCCATATGCCGGAAAAATCGCCAGCGCAATTATCAATGAAAGGAATCATCAGCCGATTATTATTGCCAGCCATTTAGTTGAAGTGATTAAAAGAGCCCTGCCGCCCAAATACCGACATAAACGTCAAAAACATTTTGCTACTTCAACTTTTCGGGCTTTACGGATGGCGGTAAATCGTGAATTAGAGGTTTTAGAAAGCGGCCTAAAACAGGCGGTACCTTTGCTTAGTCAAAATGGAAGATTGGTCGTTATCTCATTCCATTCTTTGGAAGATAGAATTGTTAAAAATTTTTTTCGGGAAAATTCTTTTTTAAATGTTTTAACCCCCAAACCGGTGACTGCCTCTGAAAAAGAGATTGCCCAAAATCCCCGGGCGCGATCGGGAAAACTGCGAGCAGCTATTAAATTATAAAATCCTAAATTCTAAATCAGAAATCCTAAACAAATCCCAAATCTTAAATAATAAAAATCAATTAATTTCCAATAGTTTAGAATTTAGATATTAGGGTTTCTAATTTCCTCCGAAGGAGGCCAAATGCTTATCCCCCGAACCAACACCTGGCAGGAAGGTTTTCGCAAACGAACCATCTCCAATGGTTTAAAAATTGGACCAATTTCTTTAAAATTTGTCACTTTGGCGTTACTAGCGATTATCGCCCTTTTTTACCTTGCTCAAAGCACTCAAGGGGCGAATTTTAAATATAAAATTATGGAACTCGAAGATCAAAAATCTCAAATTCAGCAAGATGTCCAACAATTGGAAGTCGAATCCGCCAGACTTAAATCGCTCAATGAAATTAAAAACAGCGCTCAAAATATGGCTCTTGAAAAAGAAGAGTAAGTGACAATTTTATGGAAAATAATATCACTTTTAAAAGAATTAATTTTTTAATTTATATTCTTATCATTATTGTTGCCGGCTTATTTTTTCGACTTTTTCAAAAACAAATTTTAGAACACGCCAATTATTTAGCCCAAGCTAAAGACCAATATATCATTAAAAAAGAGCTCCAACAGGAAAGAGGCAAAATCTACGCTTCGGACATGTTCCCTTTAGCCACTAATAAGCAGTTTTGGCAAGTTTTAGCAATTCCCAAAAATATTAAAAATCCCGATCAAGTAGCGGAACAGTTAGCGTCGATTTTAAACTTAAACAAAAATGATATTTTTAGTCAGATCAACAATAATAAAAACTATATACCGCCATTAAAACAGGGTCTTTCCGAAGAGGAGGGGGACAAAATCGCCGCCTTAAAAATCACTGGAGTTGCTGTGATTCCCCAATCGCGCCGTTTTTATCCGGAAGGGGAATTAGGATCTCACATTTTAGGTTTTGTTAATAATCTAAGCGAAGGTCAATATGGAATAGAAGGTTATTTTGACGAAATCTTGCGGGGATTTCAGGGCGAGATTTCAGCGGAAAAAGATATTCGCGGCCGATTTTTTAATATCGGCGAAAAAATTGAGCCTCAAAATGGTGCTGATTTGATTTTGACTATTGACCATAATATTCAATATCAAGCGGAAATTGTTTTACAAAAAGCCATCAAAGAATATAAAGCAGATTCGGGTTCAATAATTGTCCTCGAACCGAAAACCGGCGCTATTTGGGCGATGGCTGGCTTTCCCGCTTTTAATCCCAACTTATTTAATCAGGTATCTGAAGAATCTCAAGATGTTTTTAATAACCCGGTCATTACCGCTGCTTGGGAGCCGGGATCGGTATTTAAACCATTGATTATGGCGGCAGCCATCAATGAAAATAAAGTTACTCCGGAAACTGAAGGAGAATTTGGCAATTTTGTCGTCGTTGATTCATACGAAATTCATACTTCAACCGACGAGGCCTATGGCAAAGAAACTATGACCCAAGTTTTGGAGAATTCTGACAATGTCGCTATGGTTTGGGTCAGCGAGCAATTGGGCAAAGAATTAGAATATCAATATCTTAAAGATTTTGGTTTTGGCCGCAAAACCGGCGTTGAGCTTGATACAGAAGCCACGGGCGAGGTTTTGGAGGTTAAAAAATGGTCAAATACCCAGCGGGCGACAATCGCTTTTGGTCAGGGAATTGCGGTTACTCCAATTCAGTTAATTACCGCCTCGGCGGCAATTGCCAACGGCGGCAAACTAATGAAGCCCTATCTTGTTTCTAAAATCGAAGACGCTTCAGGAAAAGTTGATGTTCGCGCCCCTCAAGAAATTAAAAGAGTTTTAAACGAAGAAACTGCGAAAAAACTGCGGGAGATGATGGTCTCGGTGGTCGAGCACGGTCATGGTAAAAAAGCGGCGGTCCCCGGCTACAAGGTGGCGGGTAAAACCGGCACCGCCCAAATTCCCGCTCCCGGCGGCGGCTATTACAAAGACCGCCATATCGGTTCGTTTATTGGCTTTGCCCCGGCCGACGACCCGAAATTTATTATGCTGGTTCGTTTAGATCAGCCGAAAAATGTCCAATGGGCAGAATCTTCCGCCGCGCCGACTTTTGGCGAAATGGCCAAGTGGCTTTTGGAATATTTAAGAGTTCCACCGACAGAGTAAAAATTACATTAAAATTAAAAAAGAAAGCCCCCGTCAAGCGGGGGACAGATAGGGACGGGGATGGGTGCGGATTATGGTTGGGGTGGAATCGATGGAAGGGTATGTTTGGCGGACCCTTCGATGCGGGATGCGCTTATTCTGTCTAGGAGATGACCTGAACGGTCGAAGATAAGTGCTACCAGCAGATGGACAACTTGTCTGGCAAGATATAGTGGCCAAGGGAGTCCCAATGCTCCTCTGCCCGATGAAGCATCTATCACGTAAGGCAGACCAACGAGTCGGGCAAAGTAGACACGGGCGATTGCCAAATGCCACCAATTGGAGACAAGGATGACTAAGTCGAGAGTATCTTCGGCGTGTCGCTGTCGAAGATAATCTTTCAATCCCAGAAACTGACCGGCGGTGTGAGCGGAGGTTCGTTCGCCAATGATAATGTCTTTTTCAAGGGCTTTGATGTAGGTTGCGTCTAATCCACCATAGTGTAGAAGCTGACGTTTCATGTATTCGGCAACAGTTAGGCCGGTGCTATCGGCAGTTCCTGAGGAACAGAGGATTTGGACATCGCATCCCACATAGTAGCATGTTCGCCAAGTCTGGAGGGTACGGAGAATCCGATTATCATGTTCAGGCATGTACTGACCTGGCATTTGGCCTGGCAGGGGAATGATGATAATCGAAGGTCGTCGATCAAGATTCAGGTTAGCGACAACGTCTCTTAGTTGATCGGAATCCACTTAAGGTACACCCCCGAGGTTCGAAGGATATTGAAGACTAATCAAAACTTACCAAAATCCTCGACAAAAGTCAAGCCATGAACTAGAACGAAGTTCAGTTTATGGCGAAGACCCTGCATATGACGCACTGTTATAACAGGACGGAGTCCGTTTAACAGTAAGGAGTTGTGCAGGGTCAGTAGATAAGATATAATGAAGAACAATCCGACGAATTTGTTTTCACGAATCGTCACAAATTAAGGCAAACTAAATTCGCGATTATTAGTGAATAGTAAATTAGTGGAGTGATACTTTGCTAAGTAAACTCTTACAATCTTACCTTCGTTTTTGGGCGGTTTGGTATTTGAAACGAGCGAAACCGCAAATTATCGCCGTCACCGGTTCGGTCGGCAAAACCTCTACCAAAGAAGCAATTTTTTCGGTTTTAAAAATAAAATTTGGAAATCAAATCCGTAAATCCGAAGGTAATTTAAACAACGAAACTGGCGTGCCGCTGGCCATTTTGGGTTTTCAAAAATCGCCAGAAATTTTTTGGCACTGGCTGCCGATTATTGTTTTGGCAAAAATCAAAGCCATTTTTGCCCCAAAAGTAAAAGTTTTAGTTTTAGAATTAGCGGCTGACAAACCGGGTGACATTGGTTATCTTACCTCGTTTGTTAAACCAAATGTCGCTGTTATTACCAGCATCGGTCCGGCTCATCTTGAGGCCTTTGGGACAATTGAGGAAATTGTTAAAGAAAAAAGTTCTTTGCTTTTAGCACTTTCAGAAGACGGCACCGCGATTTTAAATATCGATGATATAAAGCTTAAAGAAATCGTCGAAAAACATCCCGGTCAGATAAAAACTTATGCTATTTTTCAAAATGCCGATTGTTTCGCCAAGAATATCACTACCGAAATTTTAAATTTCCGTCCTTTAACAAAATTTCAAGTAGTGGAAAATTCTCATAAATTTCCAGTCGAAGTTCCCAGTCTCGGTCGTGTCTGGAATGTTTATGCTGCTTTAGTGGCGATAAGTTGCGGAATAATTTTCAAACTTAACCCCCAAGAAATTCGCGAGGGTCTCAAAACCCTGCCGACCTCTTCCCACCGCCTTCAAGTTTTCGAAGGCAAAAAAGCAAGCACAATTATTGATGATAGTTATAACGCCAATCCAGTTTCGATGACAGCGGCTTTAGATATATTGAAACTTCTGCCGGCTCAAAGAAAAATTGCCGTTTTGGGCGATATGCGGGAGATCGGCAATATTACCGACGAATCTCATAAAATTATTGGTCAATATGCCCGAGAGGTTGCCGATGAAGTTATCGCTTTAGGTCAGCTGGCAAAAAAATATCAAGCCCACCAGTATTTTGATAAAAAATCTCAAGCGATTGATTATCTTTTGAGTAAAATTGGTAATGGTGATATAATTTTAGTAAAGGCCTCAAGAGCCCTTGAGTTGGAAAAGATCGTTGAGGCAATAAAAAAATAAGGTAGTTCTTCCGACTAATTTTTATACACTTATCGTCGCGAATATGAAATCTGATTCTACCCGATTCGTAATGATTCGTGATAATAGATCCGTCGGATGTTTTACATTTGACTATATGGAGACTATTCAACTTTACTTACCCAATTTAGCTAAAATCTTTTGGTTGACAGCTTTGTCATTTATTATTGCCATTATTTGGACACCGCTCTTTACCGATTTTTTATATCGAAACCGTCTTGGCAAACGAATTCGTAAAACCGGTTACGATGAAAGCCGAGCACCAATTTTTTATCGTTTACATAAAAATAAGCAAGATACTCCGACAATGGGGGGCCTGTTGATTTGGCTGACAGTGGCGGTGATAACTTTGCTCTTTAATTTGTCTCGTTCCGGGACTTGGCTGCCGTTATTTGCCTTGGTAGCCACCGGGATTGTCGGGGCGATTGATGACATTGCCAATATTCGAGGTTTTGGTCCGTCGGGCGGCGGCTTGCGTTTCCGATTTAAATTTTTAATCTATATTACAATTGCCGCGGTCGGCGCCTGGTGGTTTTATTTTAAACTCGGCTGGGATATTTTTCATATCCCCGGCATCGGTGATTTCTTTTTGGGCTGGTGGTACATTCCCATCTTTATTTTAGTTTTGGTCTTTTTTGCCTTTGCCGTCAATGAAACCGATGGCCTTGATGGTCTCGCCGGCGGCACTTTGGCAGCGGCTTTTTCTTCCTACGCAATTATCGCCTTAGTCCAAAATAAACCGGCCTTGGCGGCTTTTTGCGGGACAATTGCTGGGGCGCTGTTTGCTTTTTTGTGGTTTAATATTTATCCGGCCCGCTTTTTTATGGGCGATACCGGCTCAATGGCTTTGGGCATGACCTTGGCGGTGATTGCTTTTTTGACTAATTCAGTGGCAGTTTTGCCGATTATCGGCTTTGTTTTTGTTTTAGAAGCATTAAGCGTAATAATACAAATATTTTCCAAGAGGATATTTAAAAGGAAGGTTTTTTTGTCAGCGCCGTTACATCATCATTTGGAAGCTCTCGGCTGGCCGGAAACTAAGATAACCATGCGTTTTTGGGTGATTTCAGCGGTGATGGCCGCCATCGGTCTAATGATTGCTTTAGTAGGGAAGGGATAAATTTGAAATAATTCTGCGGAAACTTCAGAAATTTTTTTAATACATGTTAGCACCTCTAAGGTGTCAACCATATAACATTTAAAAATATAAATGCCGGGAAGGGAAATTCCTCTGGTTACAAACGAGATTTATCACGTATTCAACAAGGGAATAAATTCGCAGACAATTTTTGAGTTAGAAAAAGATTTTAGTGAAGTTATCAAAAGAACACAATATTATCGGAATCAAAATCCTCCGATGCGATATTCTCGATTTGTTGACTTTTCTATTCAAACGCAAGAAGAAATTATTAAAAAGTTATTAACAGAAAATAAGTATTTAGTCGTTGTTATTGCTTTTTGTTTTATGCCCAATCACTTTCATTTTATTCTAAGGCAACTTTTAGATGGGGGAATTTCAAAATTTATAAGTCAAGTAACCAACAGTTATACTCGATATTTCAATGTAAAAAATAAAAATGTTGGTCCTCTTTTTCAGGGCAAATTTAAAGCAATTAGTATAATAACCGATGAACAACTTTGTCATTTATCAAGATATATCCATTTAAATCCTTTTTCATCATCAATTATTAAAGATCTGAAAGAGCTTAAAAATTATCGATATTCATCTTTCCAGGAATATTTAGGAAAATATCAAGTTAAAATGACCAAGCCTAATATAGTCCTTAATTATTTTAAAGATAATAACGATTATGAAAAATTTGTACTTGATCAGGCTGATTATCAGCGAAACCTCGAAATAATAAAAAAATTTGCAATTGATTAATATTATTAGAGTCGCAAGCTAACGGGTTGACACCTCTAAGGTGTACGTATCATTATTTTCTAATATATCCATATGTGGTGTATCCCAGGGCGGGTAGCACCCGGGGACTTTTTTTGCTATAATATACTTATGAGAGAGCTCTTCTTTCAATTTTCGAATTTGAGAAAATTTTCAGAGATAAGCCACGCAATTTCCAATCGCAATTTTGGCGATATGGGATTTGGGAGGATCTCCGATAACGAAGTCATTCATAATCGCCAAGAATTTTTAAAAAATCTCAATATTAATCTTAATGATATAGTCGTTGCCGGGATTGCTCATGATTCAAGAATTGTGACGGTCGGTAATCAAGAAAAAAGTCGCGGAAGTAAATCCTTAAAAACCGCAATTTTAAAAACTGATGGTCTAATTACTTCTCAAAAGCAAATTTTTTTAATGGTCACAGTAGCAGATTGTCTGCCGATCTTTTTTTATGATCCGTCTTTAAGGATTGTTGGTCTTCTTCATGCCGGCTGGCGGGGGATTTTGGCCCAAATTGTTCCTAAAGCATTAGAAAAATTTAATAATTGCGGCACCGACGCCGATAATCTAATTGTCGGCATCGGTCCTGGTATTTGTCAGCGGCATTTTGTGGTTCAAAAAGATGTTTTAGATAAATTTAAAGAATATAATCACAAGGCGGTTTTTATTCGAAACCACGATGGCTATGTGGATTTAAAAAAAACTGTTTTGGATGATTTAAAAAATGCTGGCGTATTAGCGGAAAACATTGAAATTTCAAGCGATTGTCCAGTTTGTCATAATGGTTTATACGGCAGTTTTCGCAAAGAGGGCGCCAAAGCGCCGGTGCAAGCGGCAATTATAGGATTAATATAAGATGGATTCTTTTAAGAAAGTTTTAGAAAAATTTAAAAATCAAAAAGTTGGGATTTTGGGTTTAGGCGAAGAAAATATAGCTTTAATTGACTTTCTAATAAAAGCCGGAATAAAGGTTGTTATTTGTGATCAAAAAACTAAAGACGAGTTAGGGGATTATTATAAAAAAGTAAAAAATTGGCCTGTTCAATTTCGTTTAGGCCCGCATTATCTTGACAATCTCAAAGATTTTAAAATAGTTTTTCGAAGTCCGGGAATCCCCTACTTGAATCCCAAAATCCAAGCGGCAAAGATTGCCGGGGTGGAGATTTCCTCGCAGACCAAGCTCTTTTTCGAGCTTTGCCCCTGTCCAATAATTGGCGTTACCGGTACCAAAGGTAAAGGAACAACGGCCTCATTAATATATGATATATTAATGAGGAAATCCGAGATTCTAAATCCTAAATTCCAAACCCGTCTCGCCTTCGGCGAGCCGAGGCGGGCAAATTCTAAATTAAAAATTCTAAATTCAAAAATTTATCTCGGCGGGAATATCGGCAATCCCCCAATTGAATTTTTAGAAAAATTAACAAAAAATGATATCGTTATCTTGGAACTTTCATCTTTCCAGCTTCAAGATCTTGATTGTTCGCCTCATATAGCGGTGGTTTTAGATATAAAAATTGATCATCTTGACTATCATAGAGATGAAAAAGAATACATTGAGGCCAAAAGGAATTTAGTTCGCTTCCAGACTAAAAAAGATTTTGCGGCAATTAACGCTGATTATTTTACCAGTATTGAATTTGCCAGTCTCACTAAGGGTAAAGTTTATTGGTTTTCCAGGCGGAAATCAGTTGATCAAGGGACTTTTTGGCAAGATAAAAACCTGATATTAAGAATTAATGATCAAGATATTTCCATTATTAAAGCCGACCAAATTAAATTATTGGGGGAACACAACTTAGAAAATGCCGCTGCCGCCGCTTTGGCTGGCTTTCTAGCCGCAGCAGAGATAAATACAATTAAAAATGCCATTATTGATTTTAAAGGTCTTAAGCACCGCTTAGAATTTATTAGAGTTTTAGATGGGGTGAGTTTTTATAACGATTCTTATTCCACCACTCCCGAGACAACTATTGCCGCTATCCGGTCGTTCAAACAGCCGATTATTCTCTTGGTCGGTGGATCTGATAAAAGAGCGGATTATAATTTTCTAATACAAGAAATTGAAAAAAGCTCGGTAAGAATTGTAATTAACATTGGTCAGACCGGCAAAAAAATCATTGAAAAAATTACTTTGCCAAATATAGAAATTTTTAATAAAATCCACACCCTCGAGCAAGCGGTCAACTTGGCTGTCCAAAAATCTAAAAAGGGCGAAGTAATCTTACTCTCGCCAGCCTCGGCTTCTTTTGATCAGTTTCAAAATTATCAGCAGCGAGGAGAAATCTTTAAAAGTTTAGTCAACAAATTATGATGAGAATGAGAAAATTTAAACCTGATTATCTGTTTGCTTTAGTGGTTTTTTTGCTTTGTCTATTTGGTTTAATGATGATTTCTTCCGCCTCAATCGTCATCTCCCAAGAACGCTTTGGCAATAATTTTTATTATGTAACCCATCAGGCAGTATCATTAATTATTGGTCTTATTTTAATGTTGCTGGCATATTTTATTGATTATCGTTTTTGGCAAAAAATTGCCTTAACTTTTTTTCTGGCTTCTCTAATTATTCTTTTGGGGGTTTTTATCCCCAAAATTGGTCAAGAGTTTGGTGGCGCTCACCGCTGGATCGGCATTGGCGGGTTATTTTTCCAACCTTCGGAGATAATTAAACTAACCTTTGTAATTTATTTAGCCGCCTGGCTTGCGAAAAGAGGCGATAAAATTCAAAACTTTTCTTTGGGTTTTATTCCCTTTGCTTTTTTAATGATAGTTTTAGGCTTTTTAATTATGAGCCAGCCGGATCTCGGAACTTTATCGGTAATTGTCATTACCGGGGCAGTGGTCTTTTTTGCCGCCGGTGCCCGGCTTTCTCATTTGGGAGCGGGTGCAGCAATTGTAGCAGCGTTATTTTATTTCTTAATCAAAATCGCTCCCTATCGTCTCCAGCGATTTTTGGTTTTTTTAAATCCCAACCAAGAAACTTTAGGCGCTGCCTATCATATCAACCAAGCCCTAATTGCCATTGGTTCAGGCGGTCTTTGGGGATTAGGATTTGGTCAAAGTAAACAAAAATATCTTTATTTGCCGCAAGCCCATACCGATTCGATTTTTGCCATCATTGCTGAAGAATTGGGATTTATAAGAGCGGGTTTAGTGATTTTAGCTTTTATATTTTTAGGTCTTAAAGGTTTAAAAATCGCCCAGAACGCCCCTGATGATTTTGGGCGGCTTTTAGCGGTAGGCATAACTTCTTGGCTTGTTTTTCAAGCGTTTATTAATATTGCCGCAATGGTCAATTTACTTCCCTTTACCGGAATTCCTTTGCCATTTATTTCTTTTGGCGGCACCTCACTAATTATTTCTTTATTTGGGGCGGGTATTTTACTTAATATCTCAAAATATTCACACAAGGGAGAGGTCTAAATGCGAATTTTAATTGCTGGCGGCGGTACCGCTGGTCATACCTGGCCATTAAGACTGATTGCTCAAGAGCTATTAACAAATCCAGAAGCAAAAATTTTATATCTTGGATCGCGCCAGGGAATTGAAAAAGAGATAATTCAAAAGGCAGGCGATATTCCTTTTAAAGCCATCATTGTCGGTAAATGGCGGGCCTATTTTTCTTTTTGGAATCTTTGGGATCTAATAAAAATATTTTTAGGGATAATACAGACTTTTGGAGTAATATTTGTTTTTAAGCCGATGGTAATTTTTGCTAAAGGGGGATATGTTACTTTTCCAATAATATTTTGGGCAAAGATTTTAAAAATCCCTTTAGTCATTCATGAATCGGACTCGGTCATCGGTCGGGCAAACCTTTGGGCAATAAAATTCGCTTTTAAAGTTTGTCTCGGTTTTCCGGTAGAATTTTATCAAGAAAAATTGCCGATTGAAAAAATTGTCTATACTGGAACGCCAGTCCAATTGGTATCAATTAATCCCGATTTAAAAAATCCCCGCATAACGATATTGATAACCGGCGGCTCCCAAGGTTCATTAAAGATTAATCAAATTATTGAGGAAATTTTACCTTGGCTTTCAGAAAAATACGATATTTACCATTTGTCCGGGGAAAAAGATTATTTAAAATTTGCTAAATTGAAAAATGACTATTATCATTTATATAAATTTTCATATCAAGTACCATATCTGATAGGAAAGTCAGAAATTGTTATCTCTCGCGCTGGCGCTAATTCCTTAATGGAAATCGCCGCCATGAGCCGTCCATCAATTATCATCCCTCTACCAAGCGCTGCCCAAAATCATCAATTAAAGAATGCTTTAATATTTGAAAAAAATAAAGCAGGGATTGTAATTTTAGAAAAAGATCTGACTCCAAAGCTGTTGAGAGAAAAAATCGAAAATTTAGCTAAAGATGAGATTTTACGTCAAAGTCTTGGTCAATCTGCTCATTATTTTTTTCAAAAAGATGCGGCTCAAAAAATAATTAAAACAGTTTTTCAAGCAGGAAAGCATGTTAAAGAAAATCAAACTTAATCAGGGGTGGCTGGCGATTTTGGTTTTATTAATATTAAGTCTGGTCTTACATTTTTGGCATCTAGGAAAAATTTCTGAAAAAATCTTTGATGAAGTCTACTTTGTCGAATTTGCGAAAAATTATCTATCGTCAGTCAGTTTTTTTGATATTCATCCGCCTTTAGGCAAATTAATTTTAGCTTTGGGAATTAAAATATTTGGCGACGATCCTTTTGGCTGGCGAATAATGCCAGCGATTTTTGGTAGCGGTCTAATTTTTATCGGTTTTCTTGCCGGAAGGGAACTTACCGGAAAAGTAATCGGCGGTATCTTTAGCTCTTTAATATTATTTTTTGATGGTCTTATATTAGTTTATTCGAGAGTTGGACTAATTGATATCTTTTTGGCTTTTTTTATTCTACTTTCTTTTTATAGCTTTTTACGTTTTATAAATTCTCGAAATTTAATTTATTTATATTTAGCGGGTTTCAGTTTGGGACTCGCGGCTTCGGTTAAATATATTGGCGCCTTGATATTGCTTATTTTTATCTGTGTGCTAATTATCAAAAAAATGCCGATTAAAAAATATTTTTTCTCGCTCATAATTTCTTTAATTATCATTCCAAGTTTAGTTTATATTTCATTTTTTCTTTTTAATTTCGGCTTTAATGCATCTTTTTTTAGCCAACTTATCCAATGGCATCAACAAAGTTTTAATTACAATTTATCTTTGTCTGAAGGCCATCCCTATGCCTCCAAATGGTGGTCGTGGTTTTTACTTTTAAGGCCTATCTGGCTTTATTTTAAAGATTCTAACGGCGACATCGTCGGCATTAATGGTCTGGGAAACCCCCTTGCTTGGTGGTCAGCGATTATTATTATTCCATTATTAATCTGGCAAAGCGCCCGTCAAAAGCATGACAGTCTCATTATTTTGAGCGCCTTTTTAATATTCTTACTCCCGTGGGCTTTTTTTAAAAGAGTTTTATTCTTATATCATGCTATGCCTTCATTTTTATTTTTGACTTTGGCTGGCGGTTTGGAGTTTTCTCAAATATGGTCGAAATCTTGGGGCAAAACTTTAATCGTCAGTTTTTTTATCATCATGGGGATATTATTTATTTTCTTTTTGCCAATTTGGTTAGGGATCCCAATTAGTCAAAAAAGTTTTTATCAGCGAATTTGGTTTAAAAGCTGGATATAATTTTTCTTTTAAGCTAATATATTTTTGAGTATTAAAAATGATTGAAACACTTCCAGGTAAAAAAATTCATTTTGTTGGCACTAAAGGGGCAGGCATGGCCCCCTTGGCAAAATTGCTCAAAGAAATGGGTTATGAAGTCTCTGGATCTGATAAACTGGAGCAATTTCCAACCGATAAGATATTGGCTGACGCAAAAATTATTGCCACTGAATTTGACGTCCATAATTTGGAAAATAAACCAGATTTGGTGGTTATTTCTGCCGCTTATTCAAAAGAAAATCCCGAGGTCAAAGAAGCCTATAAAAAAAGATTAGCTGTTAAACCTTATTCTGAAGTCTTGGGAATCATATCGAAAAATTATCAGACGATTGCGGTGGCAGGCATTCATGGGAAAACTACCACTGCCGCCTTGATTAGTTTTTTGCTTAAAAAGGCCAATTTTGATCCGACTTATTTAATCGGCGCCGGGGAAATTTTCCCTTTGGGGTCAAGCGCCCACGCCGGTAAAGGTGATTATTTTGTAGTTGAGGCTGACGAATATCGAAAAAGTTTCGAAGATCCATCACCAAAATTTCTTGATCTTTCGCCGCAGATTGAAATTATTACCAGTATCGAAATGGATCATCCAGATATATATTTATCGGAGGAAGATATTTATCATGCTTTTTATAAATTTGCCTGTCATCTGCCGCGAAATGGTTTTATTGTTCTAAATACCGATTATCCCAAGGCAAAAAAATTACAGCGTTCATTAGTTGATCGAGAAATTGTCTCCTACGGTTTAGAAAAGGCCTCTTTCCAAATTATTAATTTGACTGAAAATCCAACAGAAACTACTTTTATGCTTGCCCACAAAGGCGAAAATTTAGGACCGTTCAGATTAGCCATTCCCGGGTTAGCTAATGTATTAAATGCCACCGCAGCGATTATTACTTGCCGACATTTAGAGATCGAAGAAAAAATAATTAAAAAATATCTTTGTCAATTTTTAGGCGTCAAGCGCCGGTTTGAAAAAATTGGCCAAATTGATGAGATATTTATTTATGACGATTATGCCCATCATCCCCGAGCGATAAAAATGACCTTAGAAGCCGCCCGTCAAAAATTTCCGCTATTTAAGATTATCGCTATTTTCCAGTCTCACACTTATTCCCGGACTAAAGCTTTATTAAGTGATTTTGCCCAAAGTTTTAAAAATTCCGACAAAGTAATTATTACTGATATTTATTCTTCTAGGGAAAAAGAAAAAACCATTAGTGGTTTTGAATTATCCCAAGAAGTTAAACGTCATCAACGTTCTGTCAAATATATTGCCGAAAAAGAAAAAATTGTCCAAGAAATTTTAGATACTGCCAGTGGAAAAACATTAATTATTACCATTGGCGCCGGCGATGTTTATAAGATAGCTTTAGAAATATTTGAAAGTCTAAAGAATGAAAAAAGTCAAAATAACTGAAATTATCCCCAAAATCCGTGAACATCAAGTGATGAGGGATTTTACTACTTTGCGCGTTGGCGGCGTCGCCGACTATTTTTTAGAAGTGTTTACTGCCGATGAATTAGTTTTTGCTGTCCGTAAAGCTGTTGAATTAAAAATACCTTATTTTATTTTAGGCAACGGTTCAAATATTCTCTTTTCTGATTATGGATTTCCGGGGTTGGTGATTAAAAATTCGACTGCCAATATCTCTTTTATGAACGAAAAAAGTCAAATTATGGTCGACTCAGGGGTGTCTTTAGGACGTTTAATTACTGAAGCGGTTTCAAATCATCTTTCCGGATTAGAATTTTTGTTTGGCGTCCCAGGAACCGTTGGCGGCGCTGTTTACGGCAATGCCGGTGCATACGGTTCGGCCATAGGCGATTATGTTAAAAATGTTACTATTTTAAATCTTGATCCCAAAGACGGTATCCCAAAAATTTATCAGTATGATCGCTCATGGATGAAATTTGCTTATCGAGATACTTCTATCAAAAAATTAAAAGGCAAAATGAAGCCAACCATTTTATCGGTGAGATTTCAATTAGCTCAAAATCAAAAAGAAGAAATATTAAAAAAGCTTAATTTATTTAAAGAAAAACGCCAACAAAGCCAACCAGTAGGTTTGTCTTGCGGCTGCATCTTCCGCAATCCCATCCCCAAAGAACTTCAAGGCTTTGAGGGTCAAGGGACAAAAGGTATGCCCGAATTGCCTACTGAGCGGCGAGCGGGATTCTTGCTTGATCAAGCCGAGGCGAAAAAAATGAAAATTAATCAAGCTGAAGTATCTTCCAAACACGCTAATTTTATTATCAACAAAGACGGCGCCAAAGCTGCTGATATTAGAATGTTAATTGAGGAAATGAGGGCGAAGGTTTTAGAAAAGTTCAATATTGTTTTGCAAGAGGAAATTGAATATATCGGCCAGTGGTAGGAAGGGGAAAATGGCTAATTTTCCAAAAGTCTTTAATCTCCCTCAAGAACCGAAGAAAAAATCTCCGATTTTTAAAAAAATAATTGTCATCGGTTGCTTGATAATTGTTCTAATTAGCGCAATTGGCTATTTATTATTTTTCTCGTCAGTTTTTAGGATAAAAAATGTTATTGTTGCCGATCAGATTAAATCTGTCTACAATTGGGAAAATCTTAAAAATAAAAATCTGCTTACTTTGAAAACTGCTGATTTAAAAAAGGATATACTTGAAAAATCTCCGGAATTAGTTGACATTAGTCTTGTTCGAGGACTGCCAGACACTTTAAAAATTGAGATCAATACTGATCAGCCAAAAATTATTTGGCAGACCCAAGAGAGAAAATATTTTGTCAACGCTCAAGGTTTAATTTTTCAAGAAGTTAATGGTCAAACAGATTTGCCTTTAGTTCAAGATGATAAAAATTTGGCAGTCCTGTTGATGCAGAAAGTGGCATCGGTCAATTTTGTCAATTTCGTTGAGAACTTAAATACGAAATTTTCGTCTAAAAATGGTTTCAAAATTGTCTATTTTCGGATTAATGAAACAGTTTTTCAAATCGATGCTTTAACCGAAAAGGGTTATTTTGTTAAATTTGATACTACGAGAGAAATTGATAGACAATTAGACGATTTAAGTAAATTCTTGGAAAAATACCAAGAAGAAATTCACGAATACGCCGATGTCCGCATTGAGGGCAAGGTTTATTATAAGTAAACCCCTGGTAGAAATCTGACTGCAAATTTCAGAATTATAAAACATTTATCGAATACGAGAAGAACAAGCTTGAGTACAAAAAAAATGAGAGACGTCACTTGTAACACGTAGTCACAAGCTCGTTTCTCTCTCATGATATCTTAATCTTATCAAAGTTTATTTATTTTGTCAAGTGCCGTTAGATATCAGCATCCGACTTAAGCCTCAGAACTCGAAAAATTTGAATGACTCAGGGGTCTGAGCCATTAAGAATCTAACAACTTTGTAATTATCTCTTATGTTGGCTGAAACTCTCCTTATTTTCTTGGTTTTCGTGTTACAATTAATGTATGCGGATTGAAATCGATCAGAGCGGGAAAATTGAAAATACTAGTAAGCATACCTATTTGGCATTTTCAGATCATCAGCATTTTATTTTAAAGATTAGTTCTGTTGAAAAACGAAAACTACAAAAATATTTTAGAGCCACGGGAAAACCAAAATTGTTTATTTATCTAACTTTTACTGCTCTAATAATATTACTTCTTAAAAATTTTAAATCCAAACGATATCAAATAATAATAGATGTTGAATATCCGGGAAGAAATAATCTCATTAAGAATTTTATTAAAATATATGGTCAGGGATTATCAATCAAAGATATAAGTTTTCATCAAATTGGTAAGAAGTCACGCGCACATTATTTAGCTTCTGGGACAGCAATTAAAAAGTTAAGACCTGATATAATAGTAAATGCTAAACAAGTATTGAAAATAATTAAAAAATCGGGGAGTGCTTAAGCTCTTGACTTAGCAAGATGGGTCGGCACCCTACCCGATTCTGATTATATTGTATAACAACCACTAGTATTTGTCAAGCCCCGCCGAATCCAAAATTCTTAATGGCTCAGGGGTCTGAGCCATTGGCCATTTTGTAAAGTTTATACTAATAACGGACAACTAATAACTTTGTACTTATTTCTTATGCTGGGGGCAAGCGGGGATAAGTTCTCGGTAACCAGGATACCACTTACGAAGTGGTATTTTTTGCAGGTTAGGGTTTGAGAAAATAGTGGATTATTTTTGGTTTTTTAATACTGATTTATACTAATAACCAATAACTAATAACATTGTACTTATATTTGGTATTGGCCAAACACTCCTTGCTTTGCTCTGATATTTAGAGATATAATTTAGGTATGACCGAAGAATATTTTCAAAATCAAACCGATTGAACGGCTCAGACCCCCGAGCCGTTAAGAATTTAATAATAATTCTCTTGCAGGTGTAGCATGGGGGTGAGAAGGGGTTAATTGTGACTAAAAAGCTTTTAATTCGAGATCTTCCAAAAATTGATCGGCCGCGAGAAAAGCTCGCAAAATACGGGCCAGAATTTTTAAAAGACCAAGAACTTTTAGCAATCCTGCTTCGGACCGGCACTGAGGGTAAAAGTGCGATTAAAATTGCCGAGGAAATTCTTTCTAAATATTCCAAAAAGAAACTTCTTGGGTTATCCCTTGATCATTTAAAACAAATTAAGGGAATTGGTCCGGCAAAAGCCTGCCAAATTTTAGCGGCCTTTGAACTCTCAAAAAGAGTCTTAAAAGTCGATATTTCCAATACAAAACCAGCAATCCAAACTCCTAAAGATGTTATTGCTCAAGTCTCTTATTTGAAAAACCATAAAAAAGAAAATTTTGTTGTTTTGTATTTAAACTCAAGAAATGAATTATTAAACAAGGAAACTATCTCAATTGGCACTCTTAATGCTAATTTAGTCCATCCGCGAGAAGTTTTCGAACCCGCGATCACTGGCTACTCGTCATCGGTTGTTTTTGTCCACAATCACCCTTCAGGCGATCCTGAACCATCGGAAGATGACTTAAAGATTACTGAACAGTTAATTAAAGCCGGGAAAATTTTGGGAATTGAAGTAGTTGACCACATTATTATCGGTAATAACTCCTTTACTAGCTTGAAGGATAAAAAATTGCTGTAATTTTTTAGCGGAGTTGACAAAATTATTTGATGTACGTTACTATGAACATAGGAAGGAGAAAAATGGCTAAAAAAACAATTACCATTACCGAGGGTAGAAAAGAACTATTCCGAATTGCCGAGGAAGTACAGAAACCAGATACTCAATTTGTTTTTACCGTCGAAGGAAAACCTGGAGTAGTTTTGATGTCTGTGGACGAATATGACTCTTTAATGGAAACGATGGAAATATTGAGTAATCCGGAAATCATAAGAGATATTAGACAAGCCGAAAAGGATTATCGGGAGGGCAAATATTCAAGCTGGGAAGAAGTTAAAAAAGAATTAGCACTAATGAAGGAGCCGGCGCCTGCTTTAAGAGATAAATCTCGAAAAAAATATGGCAAGAAATAATTGGCGTATCGAAATTCGTAACGAGGCCAAAAAAGATTTAAAAAAACTTCCTTTCTTTTGGCGCGAGCGAATCGAAAAAGCGATTGATATTTTAGGTAATAATCCCTTTTATGGTGAGAAAATGTCTGGTGCATTAAAGGACAGGAGGAAAATCAGGGTCTGGCCGTGCCGAATTATTTATCGGCTTTTCGAGAAACAAAAAATAATTTATATCGAGCGCCTCGACCACCGAGGAAGTATTGGCTATAAGTGTTTATGAGTTCCTCGCGGCGGAGTGTATAAAAAATGACTACCAAATATCCAATCCAGCCAGAAGAAATCGGCTCACAGCCGAAAAGAAATTACCTAAAAGAATCTGATACGAGATCAAAACTTATAGATCCTCTGCTTTATTCTGTCGGTTGGGAAGAAGATTTAATCAGCCGTGAATATCCGGTTTCCGCCGGACGGATTGAAGTTATCGGCACAACTTCCAGAAGAGCACCCGGCAAAAAAGCGGATTATGTTTTAAGAGTTTCTCCTTGGGGTACTCCCTTGGCCGTGGTAGAGGCAAAAGAAGAATTAAAATCTGCTACTCATGGTCTTCATCAAGCCAAAGAATATGCTAAAAAATTAAGCGTTAGTTTTGCTTATTCAACCAATGGCCGAAAAATCGAAGAATTTGATTTTACTACTAATACCCAAACCGAATGCAAATCTTTTCCAACGCCGGCAACCCTCAAAGAAAGATTTTTCAAGACCAAATTATCTAATCTGCCAAAGCCAGAGGAAGCTGAAAAAATTTGGCAAGGCCAATACTATCATTCCCCTGATTTTTCTTTACGCCATTACCAAGAAGCAGCCATCCAAAATACCATTCAAGCAATTACCCAAAACAAAAAAAGAATTCTTTTAGCCTTAGCCACCGGCACCGGTAAAACCGTCATCGCCTTCAATCTTACTTGGCGTTTAGTCAAATCAGGCTATTTTAAGCGAGTGTTATTTATATCAGATCGCAATTTTTTAAGCAACCAAGCCTATAATGTATTTGGTCCTTTTGGTGAAGCCCGAGTCAAGATCGAAGAAGGCAGAGCGCCCAAGCATCGGGATATTTATTTTGGTATCTATCAAGCGCTGTATAGTTTATCTTCTTCGGGTAAGCGACTTTTCGAAGAATATCCGGCCGATTTTTTTGATTTAATCATCATTGATGAGTGCCACCGCTCTGGATTTGGCACTTGGAAAGAAATATTAAAACATTTTTCCAGCGCAGTTCACTTAGGTATGACCGCTACCCCCAAACGAGCCGATAATATTAATACTTATCAGTACTTTGGCGACCCGGTTTACACTTACAGCTACGGACAAGGTGTCCAAGACGGTTATCTGGCGCCATTTATTGTTCACCGCATTCTGACAGATATCGATCAAAAAGGCCAACTGGAAATCGCAGAAGCCAAATCCAAAGGCGCGGAAATTATTTATTCCGAAGATACGGAAGTCAAAGATATTTATTCTCAAAAAGAATTTGAACGGACAATCACTTTACCAGACAGAACCAAAGAGATTGCCAAACACTTGGCCAAATTACTTAAAACCTTTGATCCGATGGCAAAAACAATGGTTTTTTGCGTTGATTCCGACCATGCCGAAGCCATGGCTAAAGAACTCCAAAATGAATTTGCCGATTTAGGCTTTGATAATTTTGCCGTGCCGATTATTGCCCGTACTGGCGACATTAAGGAAGCTGACTATGAGCGATTTCGGGATTCGGAAAAATCAACTCCGGTCATTGCCACCACCGTTGATCTTTTAACAACCGGTGTCGATGTTCCCAGTGTCAGAAATGTCGTTCTTATTAAACCGATCTCTTCAAAAATTGTTTTTAAACAAATAATCGGCCGTGGTGCTCGGTTAGATCCGCTTACCAATAAAAACTTTTTCCGTATCATTGACTATATCGGCGCGACTCGACTTTTTGATGATTGGGAAAAAATTCCTGAACCAAAACCAGAAGAGCCGGAGGGTGAAGCGAAATTTAAAATAAATGGTGTGGTGTTGGAC